>DAOUIB010000306.1:0-3576 GCA_034428275.1 Anaerolineae bacterium | reverse complement strand
GGATGTAGTCGACGTCATCGCGCACGGGTTGCAGCCGGTGCACCAGGGTCTCCCGTTCGTCGCAGATGGCGAAGACGCCAAGGTCGTCGACGCGCAGGGCCATGGTGGCGGGGTCGCGGCCGGCGTTGCGCACGGCGAGGTCGGCGTGGTCGGGGGCAGGGCGTCGGCCCCTGCGGCGCGAGGCGCGAACAGATGGCGCCCTGCGAGCACTGTCGGGGCTGGCGGCCCCTTGCTCCTCACGTTGCGGGCGGGCATCGTTCAGCAGCTTGATGCCCAGGCCCAGCAGCGCCAGGGAAAAGAGGTTGCCGTCGCCTTCCAGCAGCGCCGCGGCGCCGGCGACGGTGAGGAACAGGCCGAAAAGCGTGCGCGCCATCTGTCTATACCTGCTTCGACTGCAAGAGCGACAAACCGGATTGCGCGCCCGCCGCGGCTCCGCCGCAAGCGCGCAAGCTGTAGAGAGTATACGCCGGGCAGGCCAGGGGAGTCGCCTTCAGGCGTCGCGCAGGGCGCGGGCCAGCGCAGCCCACTCTTCCAGCGCCAGGGTCTGGGCGCGGCGGCGCGGATCGATGTTGGCGGCGGCCAGCAGGTCGGCGGCGGCGGCGGCGGGTATCCCCAGGCCGCTGCCCAGGGCGTTGCGCAGTTGCTTGCGCCTCTGGCTGAAGCCGGCGCGCAGCACGCGGAAGAAGGTCGCCTCGTCGGGGACGTCCAGCGTGGGCTCTGGATGCAGGTCGATGCGAATGACGGCGCTGTCGACCTCCGGCCGCGGCCAGAAGGCGGCCGGGCGCAGGCGGCCCACGATGCGCGGTCGGCCATAAAACTGCACGCTGACCGCCAGCAGGCCCAGGTCGCCGGGGCCGGCGACGAGGCGCTGCGCAACTTCCAGCTGCAGGGTGAGCACGAGGCAGCGCGCCCTGTGGCGGCACTGCAGCAAATGGCGCAGGATGGCGCCGGTGATATAGTACGGCAGGTTGGCGACGCAGAGCCAGGGGTGCGGCGCCAGCAACGCCGCCAGGTCCAGCGTCAGGACGTCGGCATGCAGCAGGCGCAGTTGCGGCGTTTCCGGCAAGGCGGCGCGCAGCAGCGGCAGCAGGCGCGCGTCGGTCTCAACGGCGATGACCGGCGCGCCGCCGCCCAGCAGGGCCTGCGTGAGCGTGCCGGTGCCGGCGCCGATTTCCAGCACAGTCTCCTGCGGGGCGATATCGGCGGCAGCGACGATTTTCTGCAGCGCACCGGGGTCATGCAGAAAGTTCTGGCCCAGCGCGCGGCTGGGGTGAATGCCGTGCTCTTCGAGCAGGGCTTTGGGGTTCACTTGCCGGGGTCTGATGCGGGCATGTTCAGGCCCAGTTGCAAACTGATCCTGGGAAGATACCTGACCTCAATGAAATCATTGACAAGATTCACTACCCGTTCATCGCTTGTGTACAGTGTTTCTGCCCCATTCACAATGGCCGTTGCTGCGAGCATAACGTCCGCGATCTGCTGATTCCTTGTGGCTGCCGGATCACCTCTGCGAAGTTCACGCAGGGTTCTGTTTGTCAGTTTTGCATGTCTCATCCTGGCAAACTGCGCGGCGGCCAATGCATCATAATCGACAATCCGCCATCTCTTTCTTAGCTTGTCAAGTTCCTCCGCGTGAAGTTGCTCAGGAACAGGCACCAGTAATTCGCCTACACTGACTGTGGGCAGAAGAACTTCATATTTCTTCTTCTCAATGTCTCTGAGCAATGCTCGCGACATTTCAATGAAGTTTTGTCCTTCAGGATTTCTTCCTCTCGACATTGCTCCAAACACGATAATGTTCGTGTCGAGACAGACTACTGTCATTCCTCCTCCGGCCCTCTGCCTCTGAGGTCTGCGACAAAGGCGTTGACATCTTCGATTTCTTCGTAGTACTTACCTGCCACTTCTCGCAGTGACTCAAAGGCGCTGGACAGGGAGGTTTTGTTGTATTCCGTAAGTTCCTCAACGCGGAATGCCTTGATTTCCCGGCTTTCAACATCCCATTTGGCCGTGCCCCGTACGCCTATCTCCTCGTAAAGTCTTGCGGCCATCTTGCTCGCCAGTTCTGTAGTTTTAACATCGCAGGTAAGAGACATCGAGCGGGCAAGACGAATCTGTGCAGTAGGAGGGTTCTCGCCGCCAATTCGCAGCAGTTCTCCATAGAGTGTCGTTGTTCCAACGATGTAATGCTGCTCAGTAATTCCTGTCTCCGGTGTAAAGAGTGCCAGCAGTGCGTTGTTGTTTTGGCACTCCCTGATTTCTGTTTTTGAATTGTGGGTGCGATTCAGCTTCACCAGTTTCTGGATTTTCTCGTTCGCGTCTGAAGAAAGAGAGGTCCAGTCTTCAAGATCGACAACTCGTCCGATTTTCCTCAGAACGACACCTACTATCGGGTTTTGGGCCGTGTAGGCAATGCGAACACTTCCGCCCTGCAGTGAAGTTAGTCCAAGTGCCCCTCGCTTTTTGAGTTGCAGGTCAGGGCGCTCCTCTTCAGCGACCGCAGCGACAATTTCCTCTACTACCACCAGATAGTCTGCAATCGCTTTCACCTTCAGGGTCTCCGGAGATATACCATCGCCAGTGACATGAACTTCAAAACGATATTTTTCTGTCATTGTTCCCCCTGGATACACTCCCAAGGCCTGCTGACAGTCGATACTATGAAACAGTATCATGAACAGAACTCAAAAATAACCCGTTCCAGGAACTGGCAACCAGTGGCGTTACAGCCCTTCCGCGCCTGGTATTCCGGTCGTTGTCGACCATTGGATTCAACATGCATAGACTGATCCGCCGCCGACCGCTGGCGGCTATCGTCACCCTGGCGATCGCGCTGCGCCTGGCGGCCCTGCTGGCCCTGCCGGAGGTCTTCGCCTTCGAGCGCACAGGTGTGATCCAGGGCATCGGGACGCACGACGTCTACGCGCAAAACCTTTTGCAGACCGGCGTGTATGGCTTCCAGCCAGGCGAGCCGGACGGCGTGTTGCCGCCGCTATACAGTCTCTTTCTGGCGGCCCTTTACGCCGTCGCCGGCCGCGGCGCGATGCAGCTCGCTCTGGCCCAGGCCCTGCTGGACGCGGCCTCCATCGCCCTGCTACACCGGATCGCGCGGCGCCTGTGGCCGGGTGAGCCACGCGTCGCCCTGATCGGGGCCCTGCTGCACGCCCTTTATCCCTATCTGCTCTTCCAGAGCCTGACGATGATCGATACCTCCCTCTACATCAGCGGGATGTATCTGCTGCTCTGGTTGTTGCTGCAAGTGAATGACGCGAGCGTGGAGGAGCGGCGTCACCTTGTCCTGTTGCTGGCGGCGGGCGGCGCGACCCTGTGCCTGCTCCTGCTCTTGCGGCCCAACATCGTGGTGCTGCTGCCCTTCGCCGGGCTGTGGCTGGCCCTGCGCCACGGCTGGCGCGGCAGCGCGGCACGCCTGCTGCCCGTGATTCTGCTGGGCGGGGTCCTGCTGCTGCCCTGGATTGCGCGCAGCGCGGGCATTTATGGCCAGCCGGTCTTCATCGCCCTGCACGGGGGACGCAACTTCTGGCAGGGCAACAACCCCTGCACGCTGCCCTACCTGCG
>DAOUIB010000305.1:0-2404 GCA_034428275.1 Anaerolineae bacterium | reverse complement strand
CGATCTGCTCGCGCGGCACCCAGTGACCGAAGAGGTCGGCCATGCTGCCGACGAAGATGCCGGCCGGTTCGCGCAGGCGCAGCGGGCCGGACAGTTGCTGCGGACGCCAGTAATGATGTTCAAAGCCATGGACGTAGGAGTTGCGGGCGATGCGCTCGGCGACGGTCTTCGCGTAACATTCGGTCACCGAGCCATCCGGCATCTCCCAGGTGCAGCCGTGCAGACAGCCGCCCGTCGGGTTCCAGGTGTAACCGGGCAGGACGCTGCCATCCGCCCGGCGGATGCGCGTCCACTCTATGCCCTTCGGTTCTTTCTGACGGTTCATAACAGCGCCTGCACTGATATTAGCGCATATGTTCTACATTAAAGCCGTCTTGTCAAGTTTTGCTAACGCAAGTTCAGCCGCCCTCCGCTCTGCGCACCTTGCCAAGGGCGGAGGCCAGCAGCGCCGTTGGGACGGCTACGATGCCCATGCCCAGAAGGAGCATCACCACGGTCAGCATTTTCCCCAGCGTAGTCTCCGGATGTCCGTCCCCGTAACCGACCGAAGTCAGCGAGATCACCGCCCACCACAACGTTGCCGGGACCGACGAGTAGTAATCCGGTTTCGCGTGGCGTTCTACTTCATAGATCAGGAACGAGAAAAATATTGTGAAAACCGTGGCTGTGCCTGTGAAGAGCACCAGTTCCTCGCGAATTTCAGCCAGCGCCAGTCGAAAGCGATCAACAGCATCCGTGTATCGCGCCAGCTTCAACAGCCGCAGGATGCGCAACAGGCGCACCAGACGAATGACGCGCAAGCCCGCCGCCGCGTGCACAAAACCCGGCAGAATGGCCAGCAGGTCAATGATGCCGTAGAAGCTGAAGATGTAGTTCCGGCGCGGCTCTGCCGTAGCAATGCGAAACAGGTATTCGACGATGAATATCACCAGAAATGCCTTGTCGATGGCCACGAAGACCTGTTTCTGGTTTTCCAGTTCCGGCAAGGTCTCAACAATCATGAAGATAACGGACAGGATGATCAGGGCGATCATCAGCAATTCGAGGCGTTTCATTCTTTTCTCCTGTTGTGGATGGCGCGTGGGTCACCCGCCGCGGGCCCAGGCTTCGGCCATCTCCCTGAAGTCCTGCATCAGTGCGCGGGTGTGGGGGCCGGGCGGCCCGATGGTCGTGTCGTCCACCTGGCGCACCGGGCAGACTTCCTTGCTTGAGGAGGTAATAAACACTTCATCGGCCCGCAGCAGTTCCTCCAGCGGCAGGGGACGTCGCTCGACCTGGAAGCGCGCCTCCGCCAGCTCAAGCACGGCCTGGCGCGTGACGCCGTAGAGAATCTCGTCGCCCGGGGTCACCAGGCGGCCATCGATGACCGCGAAGAGGTTGGTGGTGGTGCCCTCCAGCGCGTGGCCCTGGCGATTGACGTAGATCGCTTCCACGGCGCCGGCCTGGCGGGCGCGGCGCTGGGCCAGGATGGCCGACACGTAGTCGATGGTCTTGGCTTCCGGCATCCGGCGCTCCTGGCGGTTGGTGACGAGCTTGACGCCCTCGCGGTAGCGTTCGGCGGGCTGAGAGGCGAAGGGCGTCACCAGCACCAGCAGGCGTGCGTTGCCGGCCGGCGTGATGTCGTCGGGGCTGTCGCCGCCGGTGACCACGAGGCGCAGCCGGGCCTCGCCCCTGCCCGGGTAGCCGTTGCGCGCCAGGGTCTCCAGGGTCACGTCGCGGATCTGCGGCAGCGGCAGCGGCAGGTCCAGCAGAATCAGTTCCGCCGAGCGACCCAGGCGCTGCAGGTGGGCATCGAGGCGAAAGGGATGACCGCCATAGCTGCGGGTGAAATCGAAGATGCCGTAACCGCGCAGCACGGCGAGGTCGGCGGCGGGCAACTGCGCCGCCTCGCTGTCCACGTATTCGCCGTCCACGTACCAGATGTTGCCCATGGCGCCGCCTTCCCTGTGACTGCCGCGCGATTGTAGCGAGAGCGTAAGCTCGAAGCATCCTGAAAGGGTAGCGAGGGCCACAGCCCGAAGCATCCTGCAGGGGCAATTTATCAGATCGCCCGCCGTAACCTGTAGCGCTTGCGGGCGACATGATATGTCGCCCGTACAACAATCCGAAACCTCTGTAGGGGTAGCAAGAGCGCAAGCTCGAAGCATCCCGTTGGGACGATGCATCAGATTGCCCGCAGCGACAAAGCGCAACCCCGTTGTACGGGCAATTTATCAAATCGCCCGCCGCAACCCGCAACGCCTGTGGGCGACATGATATGTCGCCCGTACATCATTCGCTGCAGGCAATACGCGGGCCCGGCGCTTCAGTCCGGCAGCAGTTCCCAGCGCAGGTCCGGCGTCAGGGCCCGCAATTCGGCCTGCACACGCGCCACTTCCGCCGCGTCATGGCGGTCGGCGACGAG
>DAOUIB010000304.1:0-7554 GCA_034428275.1 Anaerolineae bacterium | reverse complement strand
TGCCCAGGCCGTAGCCGTCGGCCGTGGCCACGTTGGTCACCGTCGCCGTGCCGCCAGACTCCTCGCTTTCCTCCAGTGTGAAACCCTGCACCGAGCCCGGCTGACTGAAGTGGAAGCGCGCGCCATTCTTGGGCGCCAGCGGCGGCTCGCCCTGCAGGGCGCGGCCGATGTTGGCGATCTTGACGCTTTCCCGCAACGCGTCGGAAATGGTGGTGCCGGTCTCCGCCGAGGGGATGTACACGCGGTCGGCGACCGGGCCGCGGAAGTCCGGCCCCGTCTCCAGCCCGGCCAGACCGTTCTTGATGCCCAGCAGACAGCCGACGTTGCCGGAGTTGCAGTCAGTGTCCCAGCCGCAGGTATTGACGATCTTCAGCGACTTCTGGAAGTCATCGTCGCCATAGAGCAGCGACATGATGATCAGGCCGTGGTTGGGCACCATGTGGCAGTTGCCGCCGTACTTGTCGTAGCCGTAGTGCTCGTTCATCAGCGAGCGGGCGTCGTGCCAGTTGGCCACGTCCTCGTGCCACTCGCGGATGTCGTTGATCATGCGCGCGATGATCGAATCCGGCGGGATGAAGCGCAGGGCCGTGTCGATCAGGACGTTGATGTCGCTCTCGACGAAGGCCTGGGCTTCCATCGCCGCCAGCACCTGCGCGCCGTAGATGGCCTCGCCGTCGTGGCTGACGCTGCCGGCCTTGCGCGCCAGTTGCGCCGCCTGCTCCGGGTCGCCGGGCGAGACCAGCGCCCAGCCGTCGATGAAGATCTGCGAGCCGATCTGCTCGGCCACTACCTTTCCATTGGTGGCGATCGATCCGCTCATCGGCGCCGGGATGCCGCTCTTCAGGCGCAGGTAGGCGGTGTGCTCGGTCGAGTTGCCGAGGCCGCCCCACCACAATACGGTGCGCCCTTCGATCAGGTAATTCAGCCAGGTCTTGCCGATCGCCTCGGCCGTGATGTCAGGGCTGATGCCGAAATCCGGCAGCGCGCGCAGAAAGGCGAAGGTGCCGGAGATGTCGTCGTCCGGCACGATCAGCGGCGCGCCGAAGCGTTCATGCACGTAGTAATTGATCTCGCCCAGGTGCTCCATGATCGGCTCGTAGTGCCAGCCCTCGAAGGGCCGCCCCAGATAGACGCCGATGACCTTGCCGAGCACGCCGGCGTAAACGCGTTCCATATAGTCTGCGGGCAATGCCATTTCGCTCTCCTAACGTAAGATTGATGACAAGGGTCAGGCCTTCAACCCGCCCTGGGTCAGGCCGTGGATGAAGCGGCGCTGCAGGACGAGGAACAGAACGATGACCGGCGTGATCATAATGACCGAGGCGGCGTTGGTCAGCCCCCACTGGCGTCCGCCACGCTGCTGAAAGGCGGCCAGGCTGGTCGCGACGGTGTTTAATTCGGGGCGCGGCATAAAGGTCTGCGCAAACAGGAACTCGTTCCAGACGCTCAGGCCGACCACCAGGCCGGCGGTCAGGAAGCCCGGCCAGGATAAAGGCAGGATCAGCCGGCGGAACACCTGCCAGTTGCCGGCACCGTCGATGCGCGCGGCGTCGACGAACTCCTCGGGAATCGAGACCATGTAGGAGCGCAGCAGGTAGATGGCGAAGGGCGAAAAGATCGCCACGTAGATGATGATCATGCCGTGAAAGGTGTTGAGCATCCCCAGGGAGCGCCACAGAAAAAAGAGCGGCACCATGTAGAACTGGGGCGGCACGGCAATCGTGACCAGAAAATAGAAGGCGAGGTAGTTCGAGCCCGGCAGCTTCAACCTGGCCAGGGCAAAGGCGGCCAGACCGGCAAACAGGAGCACCAGAACAATCGTCGCTGTCGTCAGAACAATGCTGTTGGGCAGGCTCGTGGCGAAATCGCCCCGCTCCCAGGCGATGTTGAAATTGCTGAACAACCATCTATTGGGCAGGCCGAAGGGGCTGAAGGCGATCTGCACGCGGCTCTTGAAGGAGTTGACGACCAGGGCGTAGAGCGGCGCCAGGGCAAAGAACGCCAGGCCAGCCAGCACGGCATAATTCTTGAGGGCAGACAGGTCCCGGCTGTTCGTCAGTGTGGCGGGGGCTGACGGCCACCTCACTGCCAGGTTCATTGCTCTTGCCCCTTCCTGCAGGGGGAGGCGGAGCCGCCCGTCACTGGCGCGACCCCCGAAATCGCCAATGCCACAGTGAGACGCTTCAGGCCTTGAGCCCGCCCTGGGTCAGGCCTTCGATGAAGCGACGCTGCAGGGCGAGGAAGAGGATGATGACCGGCGTGATCATGATGACCGAGCCGGCATTGGTCAGGCCCCATTCGCGCCCGTCGCGCTGCTGGAAGGCGTAGAGACTGGTCACAATGGTCTTGAATTCAGGGCGCGGCAGGAAGGTCTGGGCGAAGAGGAACTCGTTCCACACGCCCAGGCCGACGACCAGGCCGGCGGTCAGGAAGCCGGGCCAGGACAAGGGCATGATCACCTTGTGGAAGACCTGCCAGTTGCTGGCGCCGTCGATGCGCGCGGCATCGACGAACTCCTGGGGAATTGAGACCATATAGGAGCGCAGCAAATAGGTGGAGAAGGGTGAGAACTGGGCCACGTAGATGATGATCAGCCCGTGGAAGGTGTTGATCATTCCCAGCGTGCGCCAGAGGATGAAGAGCGGCACCATGTAAAACTGGGGCGGCACGGCTGTCCCCACCAGGAAGTAAAAGGAGATGTAGTCCGCGCCGCGCAGACGCAGCCGCGCCAGGGCGAAGCCCGCCATGCCGGCGAAGATCAGCACGAAAAAAATGGTGGCCGCGGTCAGGACGATGCTGTTGGGCATGGTGGTGGCGTACTTGCCCCGTTCCCAGGCCTCGGTGAAGTTGCTTACCAGCCATTCTTCCGGCAGGCCGAAGGGGTCGAGGCCGATCTGAGCGCGGCTCTTGAAGGAGTTGACGCCCAGTTGATACAGCGGCACCAGGGCGAAAATCACCAGGACGATCAGCACCACGTAGTTGGGCAGGGAGGACAGGTTCCAGCTGCGCTCCTGTGAAGCGGAGGTCCGCGTCTTCACGCCGGCCACGCTCATATCTCCCACCCCCGCTTGCGCAGATAAACGAAGCCGCCCACCACCAGCGCCACCCATAACACCATGACCAGGCCGATGGTGGCGGCATAGCCCGTCTGGAAGCGTTCAAAGGCCGTGGTGTAAAGGTGGGTCCCCATCACCTCAGAAGCGTTGGCCGGGCCGCCGCCGGTGGTCAGAAATATGTAGTCGAAGACCAGCGCCGACCAGATGGAAATCATCAGGAGCAGGAAGACCAGCGTCGGTCGGATGCTGGGCAGGGTCACGTGACGGAACTGCTGGAAGCGGGAAGCGCCATCCAGGCGCGCCACCTCGTAGAGTTCGACGTCCACGGCGGACATGGCCGCCAGCAGGAGCACCAGGGGAAAGCCCCAGAAGTGCCAGTTGTCCATGAAGGCGATGCCGTAAAGCGCGGTATCGCGCGAACCCAGCCAGGCCTTGTCAAGAAAGTCGATGCCGAAATTGTCGGACAGCCACTGTCCCAGGCCAACGCGCGGATGCATCAGATAGCGCCAGATGTGCGTGGTGACGACCGAAGGCAGAACGTAGGGCACGAAAAAGGCGACGCGCATGAACATCTGACCGCGCCTGATGCCTGTCAGCATATAGGCGCCCAGCAGACCCAGCACGATCGGCACCACAAGGAAAATCGCCGTCCACACCAGGTTGTTGCGCAGGGCTTTCCAGAAGACCTGGTCCTGCAGCAGACGGGCGAAATTCTCCAGGCCGACGAAATTCATGCTGCCGACGCCGGACCAGTCGGTGAAAGCGATGTAAACGCCGAAAAAGGCCGGACCGACGATGACGACCAGATTAAGGACTACTACGGGCAGGATGAATAGCCAGCGACCCAGCTCACGCCGGCGCGTGCCCTCTCCCAGAGAGACAGCCCCGGGTTTAATTGACCCCTGCGTTGCCGCCATGCGCGCGCTCCCCTGCTGGCTTTCCTGTCCTGGGTCAGGGGAAGGACCTGCGCCCTTCCCCCGACGAAAGGATTCCTACATGCCGCCCATGGCCGGCGCGGGCACCGGCAAGAGGTTGCCGGATTCGCGCTCGATCTGCCAGAGACGCTCGTGCTCTTCCAGATATTCCTCGACCGAGATGTCGCCCCACCAGACGTTCTCGACCGCCTCCCAAAGGTGAACGTTGGGATCATTGGGCCAGAAGGTCCAGGTCGTGTAGCCGATGCGACCATCGCCGGTCACGGCCGCGAAGTCCGAGAAGAAGCGCACGACGCGCTCGTCGGTGCCCGCGGGGAAGTCATCGACGCCGAAGTGAACCGGGACCACCCACTCACCGAAGCCAACGTCCGCCGCCAGCTGCAGCACCAGGGCAGGATCGCTGATCAGGAAGTCCAGCGCCTTGATGGCCGCATCCTTGTTGGGCGACTGGGCATTCACAGATACTGTGGTGCCCGTGGCCAGTTCGTAGCCGTACTCGCCGGCCATGTCGCTCATGGGCGGAATGGGCGTCCAGTCCCACTCCGTGCCGGCTTCCTCGAAGAACTGGCCAATGCCGCGGAAGTTCCAGGTGCCGGACAGCATCATGGCCGCGTCGCCAGTAGCTAACTCGACGCGGATGTCATCGCCGCCATTGGCGAAGTAGTTTTCCAGACCGCCGCTGTACCAGACATCGTCCACCAGGTGCTGACGCAGCAGGTCCGTCGCGCCGGCGATCGACTCATGCGTCCAGGGGATTTCCCCCACCAGCGCCTTGTAGACGTTCTCACGGCCGGCGAAGGCGTTGAGGTACATGCCCATCAGATGCTCGTTGGAGGGCTGCCAGGTGGCATTGCCGTAGGTGAGCGGGAAGATGCCGATGTCTTCGGCGGCCGCCGCGATGGCGTTGAACTCGTCGATGTTGGTCGGCGGCGTCCAGCCGTTCTCCTCAAAGACCGTCTTGTTGTAGAAGAGCACCAGGCTCTCGTAGGTCAGGGGAATGCTGTAAAGCACGCCGCCCAGCTGGCCGCTCTGATAGGCCCAGTCCAGAATCTTGTCAGCCCAGCCCAGTTCGGCAGCCGCGTCGTCCAGGGGCTCCACCAGTCCGGCGTCCACGAACTCCGCGATGAAGGATGCACCCGGCGTCACCAGCAGGTCCGGTGCCTCACCGGCCTGGATCGCCACACGCAGGGTCTCGTTCAGGTTTTCCTGCGGCGTCATCTCAAGCGTGATGCCCGGATGCGCGGCGTTAAAGGCATCCACGAGAACTGCCTGGATGTTGGATGGCATCGCAGCCGACTGCGTCCACCAGGTGATGGTGACCCCGTCCTGCGCGCTGACAGCGCCAATGCCCAGCGTCGACAGCAACAGCGTCACTACAAGTACGCGTCGAAACATAACGTGACTCCCTTTCTGTCCCAATAGAGGTGTTGCCTGACGGACGCGAATATTACACGCCGCAGGCAGACATGACAAGGAAAAATATTTGCCTCAACCGGGATCGCAGGCGGGAGCGATCCTCTGATCGCTCCCGCCAGGCCTTTCGTACCTACATGCCGCCCATGGCGGGCGCGGGCACCGGCAGGAGGTTGCCGGCGTCACGCTCGATCTGCCACAGACGCTCGTGCTCTTCGAGGTATTCCTCGACCGAGATATCGCCCCACCAGACGTTCTCGACCGCCTCCCAGAGGTGCACGTTCGGGTCGGCCGGCCAGAAGGTCCAGGTCGTGTAACCGATACGGCCCTCGCCGGTCACGGCCGCGAAGTCGGCAAAGAAGCGCACAATGCGCTCGTCAGTGCCCTCGGGGAAGTCCCCGGCAGCGAAGTGGACCGGCACGACCCACTCGCCAAAGCCCACGTCCGCCGCCAGCTGCAGCACCATGACGGGGTCACTGATGAGGAAGTCCAGGACCTTGATGGCCGCATCCACGTTGGGCGACTGGGCGTTGACGGAAACCGTGCTGCCCGTGGCCAGTTCGTAGCCGTACCCACCAGCCATGTCGCTCATGGGCGGAATGGGCACCCAGTCCCACTCCTGGCCGGCCTCTTCGAAGAACTGGGGAAGACCACGGAAATTCCAGGTGCCGGAAAGCATCATGGCCCCCTCGCCAGCAGCCAGCTCGACACGGGCGTCATCGCCGCCATTGGCGAAGTAGTTCTCGAGGCCACCGCTGTACCAGCCCCTGTCGGCGATGTGCTCACGCAGCAGGTCCGTTGCGCCGAAGATCGACTCGTGCGTCCACGGGATCTCGCCCACCAGCGCCTTGTAGACGTTGTCGCGGCCAGCGAAGGCGTTGAGGTACATGCCCATCAGGTGCTCGTTGGAGGGCTGCCAGGTGGCATTGCCGTAGCTAAGCGGGAAGATGCCGATGTCCTCGGCAGCCGCCGCGATGGCGTTGAATTCGTCCATGTTGGTCGGCGGCGACCAGCCGTTGTCATCGAAGACCGTCTTGTTGTAGAAGAGCACCAGACTCTCGTAGGTCAGCGGGATACTGTAAAGTACGCCGCCCAACTGACCGCTCTGGTAGGCCCAGTCCAGCAGCTTGTCGGACCAGCCCAACTCGGCCGCTGCGTCGTTCAGGGGCTCCACCAGGCCGGCATCGACAAACTCGGCGATGAAGGACGCGCCCGGCGTCTGCAGCAGGTCCGGCGCCTCACCGGCCTGGACGGCCGTGCGCAAGGTTTCGTTCAGTGATTCTTGCGGCACCAGTTCCAGTGTGATGCCCGGATGCGCCGCGTTGAAGGCATCCACGAAGACTTCCTGGGCGTTGGAGGGTATGCCAAAGACCTCCGTCCACCACGTCACGGTGATCCCGTCCTGCGCGCTGACCGCGCCGACGGCCAGCGTCGACAGCAGCAACGCCACCAACAGCAATTGTCGAATCATATTGCAACTCCTTTTGTTACCGAAATCCGGTTTAGTAATTGACAGTGCTGAATTATAAATTTACCTGGCAGACTCGACAAACAGAAAACCGGGAGTGTCCAGGTTTCTGAATCCGGGAACTGGACGCGGGGAACGCCATCGTGCAGTCAGTCAGGCCGGCACAACTGTTGCTGGTCCCAGGCGTGGTCAGTTTCTGAATCCTGCCAGAATCGCCTCTGCCGGCGACACGGCGTACCCACGGGCGACATGTGTTGTCGTCCCTGTATCACCCTTGCCGGGGGCGGGAACGACCGGCTGGCCGCTCCCGCCAGTCTCGCAGGGCCTACATGCCCGGCGCCGGGACCGGCAGCATGTTGCCCTCCGCCACCGCTTCATCCCAGAGCGCCTGCTTGGCCGCCAGGTACTCCTCAATGCTCTCTTCGCCGTACCAGACCCGCTCCAGCCCGTCCCAGGAATAGAGGCTCACCGTCGCGGGCCAGAAGGTCCAGGTCGTGTAGCCAATACGGCCTTCACCAGTCACCGCCGCGAAGTCCGCGAAGAAACGCACCACGCGTTCGTCGGTGCCTTCCGGGAAGTCATCGGCGCTGAAGTGAATCGGCACTACCCACTCGCCAAAGCCGACGTCCGCCGCCAGCTGCAAGACGCGCGAGGCGTCGCTGAGCAGGAAGTCCAGCACCTT
>DAOUIB010000303.1:0-1683 GCA_034428275.1 Anaerolineae bacterium | reverse complement strand
GGGCCGATTTCGACGAAGCGCGCGGCGCCGTCTGCGATCATGTTCTGCACGGATTCGCGCCAGCGCACGCCTGCCGTGAGTTGACCCTCCAGTTCGCGGCGATTGGCGTCCACGCCGACCAGGGGCGAAGCGCCCAGGTTGCCATAGACCGGGACGTCAGGTTCCTGCATTGCAGCGGCCCGCACGAAACTGGCGAATTCCTCATTGACCGGAGCCATCAGCGGCGAATGCGCGGCGATGCTGATGGGCAATCTCACGCTTCGGCGGGCGCGAATGCCGGGCGCAAGTTCCAGCGCGATCGCCAGGGTCGCCTCGTCGCCCGAAATCACGGTCTGTCCCGGGCAGTTGTCGTTGGCGACGACCAGGACGCCTCCCGTCTGCGCGCGCGCCCGATCGACCAGGCCCTGCACGGCGTCGATGTCCGGGCCCAGCAGGGCGGCCATGCCACCCGGCGCGCGGTGGTCCGCTTCATCCATGAGGCGGCCGCGTTCCCGGGCGAGCGCAAGCCCTTCTGCGAAACTGAGCGCTCCGGCGGCGACCAGGGCTGTAATCTGGCCGAAACTGTGACCGGCAACCATTGCCGGCTGCGCCTGGGGCAGGGCGTGTTGCAGAGCCCGCAGGATGGCGATGCTGGTAATATAAATCGCTGGCTGCGTGTTGCGGGTCTGATTGAGAACTTCGGCGGGACCCCTGAAGCAAAGCTCGCTCAGGGCGAATCCGGCCAGCTCATCCGCTTCATCATAGACATCCCTGGCGACCGGAAAGGCGGCGGCGACGTCCCGTCCCATACCCACCAGTTGCGATCCCTGGCCAGGGAAGACGAACGCGCTTTTGGACTGGTTGTTCACGGAAGGGTCCCGAACTGCGAGCCGCTAGTCCGTGTCAACCTCAATGACTTCCTCACCCCGGTAGCTGCCGCAAGCGGGGCAGACGTGGTGCGCGACGTGGTATTCGCCGCAACTCTCGCACTGAACGAGGTGATTGAGCGTCAGGGCGTGATGTGAACGGCGCTTGTTGCGCCGGGTTCGAGAAATCTTGCGTTTGGGAAGCGGCCCCACGGTTACACTCCTGAACGGTCCAACGTCCACCTGGACACGCCAGGCCGCGGCAGTATAGGGGCTGGCCGGTAGCGTTGTCAAGTGGCGGCGAGACGGACCGGCAGACACGTTGTGGCTTTGGGACTGTCCGCAAGCAGGCGGTCTCACCAACCTGCCCGAATGTTGCAATTCGCTGAATGCGCGCTATTTTCAGTATCGGAACTCCATTGCCCTGGCCGCCGGTTTCGTTCCTGGCCCTGGGGTCGCGAAGGGTAGCCGGAAAGGAGGCTTGCGCCAGCAAGAGCCAAACTCAGGGCTTGGGGCATTCGGGCAGGCTGGCGTCTTGCCCAGGCATGGTGCTGGTCAAACTTTTTAGGGATTGCACAGGAGAGTGAAATGAACCACAAACTTTCGCGCAGGGATTTTCTTAAGACCACCGGTCTGGCTGGAACCGGACTGGCGATGGGTGGCCTGGGCATTGCCCCGGCAATTGCCCAAAGCTCGGAGGTGGTGACCATCCCGACCTGGTGGGGGCCGCACGAGCTGGAGGGCGCGCAGGCCTTCATGGATGCCAGATTCCCGCCCGACGGCGGTGGCATCACCGTCCAGTACGACTACATCGGTTCGGACTTCTTCAGCAAGGTCT
>DAOUIB010000302.1:0-2099 GCA_034428275.1 Anaerolineae bacterium | reverse complement strand
TCTCCCGCGCCGACGATGACGGGCGGGACGGGCTGCGGCCGCGGCTCGCAGATGGCCTCCGTGATGCGGTAGTGGCGGCCCTGCCAGCTGATCGGGCCGGGCTTGCGCCACATGCGCGTCAGAATCTCGAGCGTGTCCCGCAATTGCTCAACGCGGATGCCGGCGCGCGGGAAGGGAAAGTCGTAGGCGCGGTATTCGTCCTCCTTCCAGCCGGCGCCGATGCCCATGATGAAACGCCCGCCGGTGAGATGCTGCAGGGTGGCGCCCATTTTGGCCAGCAGGGCCGGATTGCGGTAACTCTGGCAGAGGACAATCGAGCCGATGCGGTACTGCGGCCAGCGGGCGGCCAGGAAGCACATGATGGTCCAGGCCTCGTAACAGGGGTCGTCGTCCCAGATGAAATGGTCGGTCATCCACAGGCTGTCGACGTGGCCTGCCAGCTGCGGCAGGGCGACGTCGAGGTCGTCCATGTATTTGCGGATTTTTCCCTTGTCGGGGCCCGGCGGCAGGCTCAGGCTGATGTGGCAGGTCATGTCACTTGATTCCCGAATGCGATGGTCAGGAGCTTTGGCGCAGCGCCGGCAGGACTTCCTCGATGACAGCGCCGAGGACGTCTTCGTCGGCGAAGTCCATGATGTCGAGCATGAAGTGGCTTACGCCACCCTCCACAAAGGGCTGCATCATCTCGATGCACTGTGACGAAGTGCCGACGAAGGCGCGGTCGCGCTGCCAGCGGCCATGGCTGCGCGCGATGGCGGCCCGCTCGCTGTCGGCGATGCTGAGGCGGCCGAACCAGGAAAGCTCGATGCTGGCGGGGTCGCGGCCCAGCTCCTCGCAGTGCTGCTGCAATATGGCGTGTCGCTCGTGAAAGCGTTCAATCGGGGAGTCGGAGAGATTCCAGCCGTCCGCGTACTGCGCGGCGAGGCGCATGGTCTTGCGGCCGGCGCCGCCCACGATGACGGGCGGTATGGGCTCGGGGCGCGGCTCGCAGATGGCGTCCGTGATGCGGTAGTGGCGCCCCTGCCAGCTGAGCGGGCCGGGCTCGCGCCACAGGCGGGTCATGATTTCGAGGGTGTCCTGCAACTGCTCGATGCGGATGCCGGCGCGCGGGTAGGGCCAGTCGTAGGCGCGGTATTCGTCTTCCTTCCAGCCGGCGCCGATGCCCATGATGAAGCGCCCGCCGGTGAGATGCTGCAGGGTGGCCGCCATCTTGGCCAGCAGGGCCGGATTGCGGTAGCTCTGACCCAGCACCATGGGGCCGATTTTGAACTGCGGCCAGCGGGCCGCGAAGTAGCTGATGACCGACCAGGCTTCGTAACAGGGATTGCGGTCCCAGATGAAGTGATCGGTCATCCACAGGCTGTCGAAGTGGCCGACCAGTCGGGGCAGGGCGACGTCGAGGTCGTCCATGAACTTGCCGGGCGGGCCAATGATGGGTCCGGCGGGCAGGTTGAGGCCGAAGCGCAGGGTCATGGGCATGCTCCTTTTGCAAATGGCAAAGGACAGGTGTGAGTTTACCCTGGCAAAATGCGCCCTTTTCCCGTCTTCTTCGGGAGCCCTCCCTTTGTAGGGGCGATTTATCAAATCGCCCGTCAGCGGCGATCCAGATGTCATCAGCGACGCGGCGGGCGACATGATTTGTCGCCACTACGGCACGGGACGGTCGCGGGAAAGGGGTTGGGGGAGGGCTCCCGCGACTGAGCGGGAAAGGGCGGCCCATGCCGCCGCGCTATACTGCCGCCATGGAAGAGCGCAAGGTCTACCTGGAGGATATCCCGGCGGAGCAGGCGCGGGCGCGGCTGGAGTCAGCGCTGCGCGCCGTCGGGCGGGGTGGGCCGCTGCCGGGCGAGCGCCTGCCCCTGGCGGAGGCGGGCGGGCGCGTGACGGCGGAGGCCGTGTACGCGCGCCTGTCCGCGCCGCACTATCACGCGGCCGCAATGGACGGCTATGCGGTGGCGGCGGCGAAGACCCGGGGCGCGACCGAGACTCGTCCGCTGACCCTGGCCGTCCCGGAAGAGGCACGGCCGGTCAACACCGGCGATCCGCTGCCCGCGGACCGGGACGCCGTCATCATGATCGAACACACGCAGGAACTGGAC
>DAOUIB010000301.1:0-3525 GCA_034428275.1 Anaerolineae bacterium | reverse complement strand
GCGTTTTTCGCTGGTCGAGTTTTGCAGCATGGTGCCCGTGCGCAGGACGCCGGAATAGACGCGGAAGAAGGCCAGCCGCCCCACGAAAGGGTCGGTGACGATCTTGAAGACCAGCGCGGCCACCGGCTCGTCATCGGAAGGCGCGCGCGACACCGCTTCGCCGCTTTTCGGATTGATGCCTTCCACCGGCGGTACGTCCAGCGGCGAGGGCAAAAGATCCACCACCCGGTCCAGCAGGTCCTGTACGCCGCGATTCTTCAGGGCGGAGCCGCAGAGCACCGGTTGCAGACTGTTGCTGATGGTGCCGGCGCGCAGGGCGCCCAGCAATTCATCGTTGCTGATCGGCTCCTCGAGCAGGAATTTCTCGGTGAGGTAATCGTCCACCTCAACCACCGTTTCGATCATCTCGGCGCGCATGGTCTCGGCCTGCTCGCGGTGGCTTTCCGGGATCGCAAAGCGTTTAATTTCGCTGCCCAGCGTGTCGCCCGAGGTCACCAGTTCCATGCTCAACAGGTCGATGATGCCGGCAAAGTTCTCGCCCTCGCCGTAGGGCATCTGGATGGGCACGGGATTGGCCCCCAGACGCTCGCTGATCATCTGCACGCAGCGACCGAAGTCGGCGCCCGTGCGGTCCATCTTGTTGATGAAACAAATGCGGGGCACCTGGTAGTCGTCGGCCTGACGCCAGACCGTCTCGGATTGCGGCTCAACGCCGGCGACGCCATCGAAAACGACCACGCCGCCATCCAGCACGCGCAGACTGCGTTGCACCTCGGCCGTGAAGTCTACGTGGCCGGGCGTGTCGATGATGTTGATCTGGTGTTCGTTCCAGCTGGCGCTCACCGCCGCCGAGGTGATGGTGATGCCGCGTTCGCGCTCCTGCGCCATGTAGTCGGTGGTCGCCGCGCCATCGTGCACCTCGCCGATGCGGTGCACCATGCCCGTGTAATACAACACACGCTCGGTTGTGGTCGTCTTGCCGGCATCAATATGGGCGATGATGCCGATGTTGCGCACCCGATTGAGATCAAGGGTGCCGGTCGCCCTGGCGCTCATGTTATTGCCTGCGTTCTCCAGCCTGTCCGCGAATCGCTAGCGGAAATGGGCGAAGGCGCGGTTGGCCTCCGCCATTCGATGGGTGTCGTCGCGCCGCTTGATGGCGTTGCCCTGGCTGTTGGCCGCGTCCATCAACTCGGCCGCCAGTTTTTCGTGCATGCCGCGCCCGCCGCGGGCCCTCGAAAACTCCAGGATCCAGCGCATGGCGAGGGTCAGCGAACGGTCGCCGGCCACCTCAATCGGCACCTGATAGGTCGAGCCGCCGACGCGCTTCGGCTTTACCTCAACCGTCGGTTGCACGTTGCGCAGGGCCTGCTCAAAGACCTCGACCGGGTCCCGTCGGGCGCGCTCCTCAACGATGTCCAGCGCCTTGTACATCACGCGGGCGGCGGTGCTCTTCTTGCCGCCATGCATCATACGATTGATGAACATGGCGATGTGCACGTTGCTGTATTTGGTATCCGGCGCCACCACGCGTTTGGGCGGACGGTTTCTTCTGGGCATCCTGAATTCCCCTCGCTCAGTCGCGCGGCTGCTTGCTGCCGTACTTGCTGCGGGCCTGGTTGCGGTTCTGCACGCCCTCGGCGTCCAAAGTCCCGCGTACGATGTGGTAGCGCACGCCCGGCAGGTCCTTGACCCGACCGCCGCGCACCAGCACCACGCTGTGTTCCTGCAACTGATGCCCCTCGCCCGGAATGTAGGCCGTCACCTCGATGCCGTTGGTCAGGCGCACCCGCGCCACCTTGCGCAGCGCAGAGTTGGGCTTTTTGGGCGTCATGGTCTTCACCTGCGTGCAGACGCCGCGTTTTTGCGGCGCGCCGCGGGCCTGCCGTGTGCGCCGCTGGTTGTTGGCGTTGAAGGTGTATTGCAGCGCCGGTGAACTGGACTTGGCCTTGCGGCTCTTGCGCCCCCTGCGTACCAGCTGGTTGATGGTCGGCATGCCTCGCTCCGCTGTAACCTGTTTTCACATAAAAAAGGCGGTCCGCACAGAACGCCTGGTTGTCCCCGCCATGACGAGCCTTCCCCCGCAAGGGCGCTGTCGCCACATCTGTCCGGTTCCCGCCAGTCCATTGCCTGACGCCAGGGTGTGCTGCCGGGGTATGGCCGGGCATGCTATCAGTGCCGCCAATGTGTGTCAAGGGCGACCATGACGCTTGACAGCCGGCCTCGCCCGGGGCCATGCTACGGGTTGACTGCCATTTCAAACAGGCCCGGCCGCGCCCGTGATCATCACCTCGCTCCGCAACCCGCGTATCGTCGCCCTGCGCAAGCTGGGGCGTCGTCGGCAACGCCTGTTGCAGGGGCGATTCCTCGCCGAAGGTCTGCAGGCCCTGCACGTGGCGCAGGAGGCCGGCTGGAGCCCTCTGGACCTTCTCCACTGCCCGTCCCTGTTCAGCAGCCCCGCCGCCGCGGATCTGCTGGGCCGCTTTCGCGAGGGCGGCGCCAGACCCGTGGAGGTCAGCGAGCACGTGATGCGCGGGCTGTCGGAGCGGGAGGAACCCCAGGGGCTTGTCGCGACCTTCGCCCTGCCGCAGGCCACACTGGCGGACATACAGCTTCCGCCCGACCCCCTGGTGCTGCTGCTCGACCGCCTTCGCGACCCCGGCAACCTGGGCACCCTGCTGCGCACGGCGGACGCCGTCGGCGCCAGCGCCGTGCTCCTGCTGCCGCCCTGCGTCGACCCGCTTGACCCCAAGGTCGTGCGCGCCAGCATGGGTTCCTGCTTCAGCCTGCCCGTCGTCACGGTCGATTCCCCTGAAGCGCTGCTGGCCTGGCTCAGGAAGCGGGGTTTGCCACTCCATGGCGGGGACGCGGGCGGCCAGCTCTGGACGGCGCTCGACTGGCGCGGCGGACTGGCGCTGGCCCTGGGCAACGAGGCCGAGGGACTGGACGACGCGCTGACACACCAGTGCGATCATCTGGCCGCCCTGCCGCAGCAGGGCCGCGCCGAATCGCTCAACGTCGCCGTGGCCGGCGGCGTGTTGATGTACGCCTGGCGCGCCGCCAATCCGGCCCGGGTGCCCACGCCAGGAAATCGTTAATCTCCCGCGACCGTCGCCATCGCTACAATAGGTTTGGAGTTTCGCAAGGGGTGGTCTCGCCCATGTCCAACAGCCGTCACCGGCTCCTGTTGTTCGTCGTTCTGGCCGCAGCAATCGCGCTGGTCCTGGCCCTGGTGCAGGAGCGGGACAGACCCTTCAACCTCGCCGCCATCCCGGACGAGAGCCAGCCCGTGCCCATCGTCGGGCGCGACCACATCGCCCCTGGCGCGCCGCCATCACGCTACAATTCCAACCCGCCGACCTCCGGCGATCACTACCCGGCGCCCCTGCGCGCCGCCTTTTATGAACAGCAGGTGCCGGACGGCTACCTGGTCCACAACCTGGAACACGGCCATATCTGGCTCTCCTGGCGCGACGAAGCCGACCGGGAAGCCATCGAGTTGTTCCGTCAGTTGCATGAGCAATT
>DAOUIB010000300.1:0-10709 GCA_034428275.1 Anaerolineae bacterium | reverse complement strand
CGCCAGGGACGCAGACTGCCGCATCTGAACAGTTAGATTAAAACGACACAAAGGATGACATGCCTTGACTGCCGGGATCGACATCGGGTCAAACTTGCCTTCGGGCGAAGCCGGTGTTTCGGTGAAAGGTGACCACAGGGTATTGTTGAATGATAAGTATCCTTATCAGCAGTAATAAACTGCCCGGGAAGGCCTGAAGACTTCAGCCTCGTTGATGAAGCGCCCGTTCAATCTGCCTTTGACTGTCCCGCTTCGCAATGGCCCGCCGCTTGTCATATTGTCGCTTGCCTCGCGCCAGGGCGATTTCGAGTTTGGCCAGTCCATGGTCCAGATAGAGCGAAGTCGGCACTGCCGCCACGCCCCGTTCCCGCAACTGAGACGAAATATGCCGGATTTCGCGGCGATGCAGGAGAAGTTTGCGTGGCCGCAGGGGATCGCTGTGTCCGAAACGGCCGGCCTCCTCGTAGACGGCAATGTGGCAGCCCACCAGCCAAAGCTCGCCCTCGCGTTCCTGAACATAGCCTTCCCGCAGGCTGACGCGTCCCGCCCGAACAGACTTGATCTCCGAGCCTGTCAGGACCAGGCCGGCCTCGTAGCGGCTTCCCAGGAAATAATCGTGCGCTGCCTTGCGGTTTCGGGCAATGACTTTTACGGCCATGGTCGGTACCGACGTGACTGAATGGTTGCCGTTTTCCTGTCAGAATTGTACCATAGGGTAGCAATCGCATGAGGCATCGCTGATGACTACTTCCCACCCATTGCCATTGATTCTTTACGCGGACAAGGACCAGTTGCAATCAAGTCAACTGGAACAAATCCTCCAACGGGAAAACTTTAGCGTCCACTGCGTGGCAAATGGCGAGGAGGCCCTGTCGAGCGCGCGCCGTCTCTTGCCTTCCATCGCCATACTCAACGCAGAATTGCCCGCTGTTGGCGGTCTGGAAGTGTTGCGCCAGTTGCGCAGTGACGCATCAACTGCAAGTATCCCGGTCATCATCACCAGTTCTTATCCGCGCCGGTCTTCTGCCGATGATCTGGACATTGAACTGCCCAGCGATGACTGGCTCTACAAACCTTTCAGCCCACGAGAGTTGCTGGCACGAATTCAAAAAAAACTGCAATCCTCGCAGTTGCACACGGACTTGCAACAACGCACCAGGGAACTGGAAATATTGTTACAGGCCATTGGGCAACTGAATCGGGTCAAAACAGTCAACGAGCTTCTGGATCTCATGCCCAGGCTAACGCTTCAATTGTTGCCGGGCTCATTGGTCGCCCTCGGTCGACTGGGCAAGGATGGCCAACTCCGTTCAAGGTTGGTGCACGACCAGGACAGCGAGACAACGCCTGCAGAGAAGGAAGCCGTGTTTCTGTCCATGTTGCAGCGCACGCAAGAGTCCAGGCTCCTCAATGACACGACAGATCTGCCGCCGGGCTGGACGGGCTGCATGGTTTCTGTGACCCGGCATGGCGAAGACATGCAGGCCAACTGCCTGGTGGCCAGCAGCACTGACAGGTACAGCGAACGCCAACTTAAGTTACTGGAAGGACTGAATCATCAGGCGGTGCTTGCGCTTCATGATGCCCAGTTGCTTGAAGTGATAACCAAACAGAATTTGGATTTGGAAGAGACCGTGCGCGAGCGTAGCGCGGACCTGGAAACGGCGCAGAACATGCTCATTCGCAGCGAAAAGCTGGTGACCATCGGTCACCTTGCAGCCGGACTCGCCCATGAGATCAATAATCCGCTGCAGCCGATTCGCATCCTGCTGGATGACATGCTGGAAGACATTCTTGACGGTGTTTTGCCGGAAGCCGGGGACGTGGTCCGCATTCAGGAAAGCATCGACAGGATTACCAGGACTGTTGGCCAGGTACTGGGATTCACGCAGCGGGACCGCGAAGACTCGGTCTTGGCTTCTCTCGACCTTGGGGAATTGCTGGCGAACGTCGTGCAACTGAACCGAAAACTCTTTCGGCAGGATGGGCTGCGCCTGGAAGTCAACCTGCCTCCGCTGCCGCCCGTCCGTGGCAATCGCGACCAGCTTGAGCAGGTCTTCATCAATCTGTTTCTCAATGCCCGTACGGCCATGTCGCGCGGCGACAGCCTCACCTTGTCAGCGTCGCATATGCAAAACATGGTAGAGGTTCGGGTTAGCGACAACGGGCAGGGAATCGCCCCGGAGCACCTGCAGGAAATCTTCGAACCCTATTTTACAACCCGTGAAGAAGGCCGCGGGCTGGGGTTGTTCATCAGCAACAGCATCATCCAGCAGCATCGCGGGACCATTCGGGTCGAAAGCGTGCCAGGTGAAGGCGCAACCTTCATTGTTCATTTTCCTGTTGAGGCGGAAAACGGTGACGGGTCGTCTTAACTGACCGCTTCCCAGGAGGCCTGAAATTCCGTCAGCGTCAAGGTGCCCTGCCCCCACTCAAGCGCGCTTTGCAGGGGCGCGGCGACAATTCGAATCACGGCGCCCTCATTCACACAGTCCAGGACTTTCACTCCCAGGGCCGAGGCGCTGTCAAGCAGTTGCACCGCGAAACCGGACATCAACTCCATCGCTTCGTTCACGGTGCTGCGCAAGCCCGCCGAGCCCTGCAAACAAACGCTTGCCAGGGCCACACTGCCGAATTGGGAGCCTTCCAGCAGTGGAGTATTGGCCGCCAGTTGGAGACCTGCCTCTGCGTAAGCCGCCAGGTAGAGAGTAGTAAATTCCCCGGGATCGGTCTGAACGGGGAAGGGAAAGGTAGGCACGGGGGCCGGCGTCACTGTTGGCAAGGGAACAGGAGTCATCACCCCGTCATCCACAGTCCCTGTGTCCGGTCCCGCGGCGTCGTCAGAATCGGGGAGCGCCGGAACGGGTGAAACCGGCGCCGGCGTCAGGGCGGGTCCTGGTTCACCGCTTCCAGGAGTCGCTGCAATTGTCGCCTCGGAGGCCTGTGTCTCCGTTTCAGCGCCTGGCGCGCCCGTGACCGAACCAACCGTGTCTTCAACTCCAGTCTGAACCGCCGCGTCCGCCGTCGCCATGGCAGTCTCTTCTACCGCCTGGGCCACTTCTGTTTGCGGTGCTGCGGTCGTGGGAGTCGCCAGGTTCAGTTCGATGCCGAAATAACGCAACATCAACCACCCACCGGCGATCAGCAGGATGACCAGCACCATGTAACTGACCGGTGTCGAATAATAGTCGAAGCCGCCCGGAAGGTGAAAGGACGGCATACGAGGTCGGGAAAATCGCGGCCGCGACATCTGCCAGTCCCGCCCACCGCCGGAACCCAGGCCCGAGGGAAAGCGGTCGTCCAGGGCGGAAAGCAGGGAACGCGCCTGCTGATCATTGGGGTCGAGGCGCAACACTTCATCAAGCGCCTCCCTGGCGGCGGCGGCATCCCTGACCGAGTGCGCGAGAAGCCACCAGGCATCGGTGTTGTCCGGATCCTGCTCCAGCAACGAGCGGATCAGGTGTTCCGCATCTTCAAGGTTTCCGGCTTCAATAAAGGCATGAGCCTGGGCGAGAATTTGGACGCTCGATCCGCTCATCCCTGCCTCCCGGTGTCCTAAAGGCGCAGGTTCCTGATTTCGGGAGATCGCCCGATCGCGCGGCAGTTCGCGGCACAAGGCAAATCGGGCCTGAAATGTGCCCCGGAGAGGATTTGAACCTCCACCCCCGAAAGGACACAGCCCTCAACCGTGCGCGTCTGCCTGTTCCGCCACCGGGGCAATCGGCACAAGTATAGCGTCGGCGCCTTTACTGTCAATGCCATGCTACCAGGGCATACATTATGTGCTACACTTTGCGGCGATTTGCAGGAGAAGGCATGCGCATAGCTGTAGACGCCATGGGCAGCGACAATTGCCCCGTCCCGGATGTAACCGGCGCTGTGATGGCCGCCAGCGAAAACGACCTTGGCATTGTTCTTGTAGGCGATACCGGGCGTATCCGTACGGCGCTGGACAGCCACAGGGTCAATGGCTTGCCAATCGAAATCTGCCACAGCTCCCAGGCCGTCACCATGACGGACCGACCCGCCGTCGCCAGCAAGGGCAAACCCGACTCCTCCATGCACGTTGGCATGCGCATGGTCAGGGACGGTCAGGCCGATGCCTTTGTCAGTATGGGCAACACCGGCGCCGCCCTGACCATTGCGACGCTGTTTACCCTGCGAAGAATAACCGGGGTTAAGCGGCCGGCCGTCAGCGGCATCTTCCCCATCGGGCACAAGATCGTGATTCTGCTGGACATCGGCGCCAACACCAATTCAAGACCCGAATGGCTTCTTCAATTCGCCCTGATGGGACAGATCTATGCACAGAATGTCCTCAATATATCTGTTCCCCACGTCGGTCTGATTTCAAATGGCGAAGAGGAAGGCAAGGGCGACGACCTGGTGCGACAGACTGACCCGCTGCTGCGCAACAGCGGTCTCAATTATGTCGGGAACATCGAACCGAAGGACGTGTTCGGAGGAAAGGTGGACGTCGTCATCAGCGACGGCTTTCTTGGCAACATGCTGGTCAAGACCTTTGAGTCCACCTCCCGCTACGTAACCCGACTGATCCATGAGGAAATCCGTTCTGACCCCCTTTCCCTGCTCGCGGGCGCCATCCTTCAGCCGGCGTTTAGGCGCGTCAGGCGCCGGGCGGACACTTTTGAGGTCGGTGGCGCACCTCTTTTGGGCGTCAATGGCGTGGTTATAATTGGGCATGGTCGATCCAATGCCAGAGCGGTCTGCAATGCGATTCGGCAGGCGGCCCGTGCTGTGGAAGGCAACGTTATCGAGGCCATACGCTCTGGTGTTCAGACCCATCCTGTTGGATAGCGGGACAGGAGCCAGGCTATCATGGACTTGCTGCGAAACGGACGCCCCAGAGTCGTCGTGACCGGCCTGGGTGCAGTGACCGCCCTGGGAAATGCACGGTCGCTCTGGGAGGGATTGAAGGCGGGCCGCTCCGGCATTCGGCGGCTGGAAACGATTGAAACGGAGCACGTGCCGGTCAAGATCGGCGGCGAAGTCCGGGAGTTTGACCCGACAGAATTCATCGAACGCAAGGAAGCCAGGCGCATGGGTCGCGCCTCCCAGTTTGCCGTGGCCGCTTCAAAAATGGCGATCGACGATTCGGGCCTGAGCGTAGATGAGATTGAGGCCCAGGGAGAAAAGGTCGGAGTCGTTATGGGCACCTCGCTGGGCGCCCACGAGATGGCGGAAACCAGCACCTGGCGTTACAAGTCCAGCGGCTACCGCAAACCCAATCCCCTGTCGCTAATCAATTCCCTGCCCAACATGCCGGCCCACTATGTCAGTCGCTTCCTCCGCGCGCTGGGGCCGCTCCATGCCCCTTCGACTGCCTGCGCTGCCGGCACCCAGGCCGTCGGCGATGCAAGCGATCTCATTCGCAACGGACGTTCCGACGTGGCGATTGCCGGTGGCGTTGAGGCCGTCTTGCAGGACTATGCCCTGGCCGGCTTTGAGGCCATGCAGGCCCTTGCAGCCGGCTACAATGACAATCCGGAAGAAGCCAGCCAGCCCTTTGACCTCAATCGCTCCGGCTTCGTTTTTAGCGAGGGCTGTGGCGTCCTCATCCTGGAGAGCCTCGCCCACGCCCTGCGTCGCGGGGCGCGTATCTATGCCGAGATTCTGGGTCATGCCTCGTCATCGGATGCCTATCACATCGCCGCGCTGGACCCTGAAGGGGGCGGCGCCATCCGGTCCATGCAATGGGCGCTGGACGATGCCCACGTCGACCCCTCCGAGTTGCAGTACGTCAATGCCCACGGCACCTCAACCCAGGCCAATGACAAGATGGAGACCCTGGCCATCCACCGAATCTTTCGTGACCATGCGTCGAATCTGGCGGTCTCCTCTACCAAAAGCATGATGGGACATGCACTGGGCGGTTCCGGCGCCATAGAGGCCATTGCCAGCGCCATGTCCCTGTTCGAACGGGTGCTGCACCCGACCATCAATTACCAGACGCCGGACCCCGAATGCGACCTGGACTACGTTCCCAACGAAGCCCGCGACGTCCCCGCTCTTCACATGCTGATGTCCAACAGCTTTGGCCTGGGCGGTCAAAACGCATCAATCGTCATGGCGCGTTTCTGATCAAAAGGTGGTCGCCTGGTCAGGAAAGAATATCCATCTTGCGGGCAGCCAGGTTGCAAGGCTGCCCGATTCATGAAGGGCCACAATCGATTGTTCCCAATTGATGCGGTAGATGGCGGCAGCAACAGTCCATGAATGAGTCGGCCGTGGTAATTGGCGGTGGCCTGGCCGGAAGCGAGGCCGCCTGGCAACTGGCGCAGCGGGGTGTATCAGTCACGCTCTATGAAATGCGGCCGAAACAGCGTACGGGAGCGCACGTCAGCGACCGACTGGCCGAACTGGTCTGCAGCAATTCACTCGGTTCGCGTCTGGTGGACCGGGCTTCCGGCCTGCTACAGGCCGAGACGCGACGTATGGGTTCCCTGCTGCTGGCCTGCGCGGGCCGTGCAGCTGTCCCGGCCGGCGGCGCGCTGGCCGTTGATCGTGAGGCCTTTGCCGAAGAAGTCACTGCGGCGATCAGCAAGCACCCTGCCATCCGGCTTCTGCGGGAGGAAGCAAAGGAGATTCCGGAGGGCCCGGTCATCGTCGCCACCGGCCCGCTCACGTCCCCTTCCCTGACTCAATCGCTCGCCGATCTTGCCGGCGAGGAACACCTCTACTTTTATGACGCGATCTCCCCGATTGTTCAGGCAGAAAGCATTGACATGGGGATCGCATTTCGCGCCAGTCGCCGGGAAAGCGACGCTGACGGCCAGGGTGATTACATCAATTGTCCGCTGGATGAAAGTGAATATCGGCGTTTTGTCAACGCGTTGCTGGAGGCCGACCGCATGGCATTGCGCGATTTCGAGCGCGAGGACCCGCAATTCTTCGAGCGCTGCGTCCCCATCGAACACCTTGCCGAGCGGGGACCGGAGACGCTCGCCTTCGGGCCAATGCGTCCCGTTGGATTGCGGGACCCCCGAACCGGTCTGCGCCCTCACGCCGTCGTGCAATTGCGGCAGGACAATCTCGCCGGCAGCCTTTACAACATCGTCGGTTTCCAGACCAACATCCGCTGGGGCGCGCAGAAAGAGATCTTTCGCATGATTCCGGGACTGGCCGGCGCGGAGTTTGTGCGCATGGGCCAGATGCATCGCAATACATTTCTCAACGCCCCTGCCCTGCTCAATGCCGGCCTCGACATGCGCCTGCGACCGGATCTGTTCATCGCCGGTCAACTGACGGGTGTGGAGGGCTATGTGGGGAACATCGTCACGGGCCTGATTGCCGCGTTCAATTTGTATAGACATTTGCGTGGGCACGTGCCCTGGACGCCTCCCCGTACCACGATGACCGGTTCCCTGCTACACTACGTGTCTCATGCGGACCCGCGGGAATTTCAGCCCATGAAAGCGAACTTCGGCATACTGCCGCCATTGCGGACACGAATCCGGCGCAAGCGCGAACGCTATCAGGCTTACGCAGCGCGGGCCCTGCGATCTGGAGACTGAATTGCAGACTCTGGGCGACGCCACGTTGATTTCCACTGAACACATGCCGTCACAGGACTGAATGCCACCAGTGAACGACTTTCGCTACGACGACATTGAACACAGGGAAAGAGCCATTTTGGTGGGCGCGGCGATCAAGGGCAGCAACCCCTTGCTGGGCCTTGACGACTCGCTCGACGAACTGGCCCTGCTGGCGGACACGGCCGGCATGACGGTTTGTGGCAGAGCCAGCCAGCAGGTGGAGCGCATTGACCCGGCGACCTGGATTGGTTCCGGCAAGGTGGATGAAGTCTGTTCCCTGGTCGATGAATCCGACGCTGAAGTGGTGGTATTTGACGACGAACTCTCGCCGCGTCATCAGCGCGAACTGGAAAAACGCTTCGGCGAAGACGTCAAATTGCTGGACCGCTCGGCATTAATTCTTGACATCTTTGCCCAGCACGCCAGCACACGCGAAGGCGCGCTGCAGGTAGAGCTCGCCCAGTACGAATATCGCCTGCCGCGTTTGACCCGGCAGTGGACGCATCTGGCCCGACAAGCCGGCGGCGGCGCGGCGCGGGGCGGCGCAGGGGGTGTGGGACTGCGCGGACCTGGTGAAACCCAGCTGGAAGTGGACCGCCGTGAAATCGGCCGCAAGATCCGTAAACTGAAACAGGACCTGTCGCAGGTTCGGGCGCACCGGGGTCGCTATCGTTCGCGCCGGACCCGTGGCAACATCCCGGTTGTCGCGTTGGTCGGTTATACCAACGCCGGCAAGTCCACGCTCTTTCGCGCCCTGACTGAATCCAGGGTCTACGTCGCCGACCAGCTCTTCGCAACCCTTGATCCCACCACTCGCAAGACTCCGCTGCCGTCGGGCCGCGAAGTCCTGCTGACGGACACCGTGGGCTTCATTCAGAAGTTGCCCACCACCTTGATCGAGGCCTTTCAGGCCACGCTTGAGGAAGTGCTGGATGCCGACATGGCCCTGCACGTCGTGGACGCATCGCATCCCAACGCGCTTCAGCACATTGAGGCGGTAGAGGATACGCTGGCGGCCATCGATATGCCCCGCGTGCCACGGCTTCTGGTCTGGAACAAGCTGGACCTGGTCGGCGCCGAAGCGGAACGGCCCCGTCTACCGGGTGGCCTCTATGCCGACGTCGCCGCGGTGTCGGCGCTCAGGGGAACGGGGCTGGACGACTTGCTTGAACGGATTGAAAGGTTGCTGGCTGAAGGTGAACACGAGGTCCGGCTGCACCTGCCCTGGGACCGCGGAGACCTGATTTCGGTCCTCTACGATTCTGCAACCGTGGACCAGGTGGAACACAGGCCCGACGGCGTGACCTTGACGGCTTCCCTCTCCGCCAGTCTCTTCGACCGCTACAGAGAGTTTCTCGTCCCGACTCCATGAGCGTCGGCCTTTGCACGCGCCTTCTGCGCTCTCCGGCAGAGATGCAGGAGACTGTGGCCCTGCAACAGGAGATCTGGCACTCACCCGGCGTGGAGGTTATGCCGGTTCACGCCCTGCTGGCCACGTCAAAAAATGGCGGGCAGGTCCTGGGCGCATTCGTCGATGGCGCCCTGGTCGGAATGACCGTCGGGTTGGCCGCCTGGCGCGAAGGCCAACGTTTCCTGCTCTCCCACATGGCCGGCGTCCATCCGCGTTTTCAGGGCACTGGCATTGGCACGGCGCTCAAATTGCGACAAAGGGAAATCGCCCGTGACGCCGGTTACCGTAGTATTCGCTGGACCTTCGATCCCCTGCAGCGAGGCAATGCCAACTTCAACTTTCGCCTGCCGGGAGTCTCTTCAGTCCGGTATTACGTGGACTACTATGGCGAAATGGAAGACGGGATCAATGCCGGCCTGCCCAGCGACCGCCTGGAAGCGGACTGGCCCGCCAAAGGCAGACGGCGACGCAATCCAGCGGCGCCGCCATCGCCTGACCGGCTTGTGCTCGCTTCCAACCGGAAGGGGCATCCTGAAATCAGGGGCCCTGGCGAGAGCGAAAACGTCACCGGCATCGAGATTCCCGCTTCACTGGCCGAGTTGAAACAGAAAGACCCCTCGCTGGCGCTGGACTGGCGTCTTGCCGTGCGGGAGGCCTTCGTCACGGCCTTCGCCCGCGGCTTCCGGGCCGTGGACTTCACTTCCGTTGACGAAAGGCCGGTCTATGTGCTTGCCGCGCCGCAACACTGGTACCTCTACGTGTTGCAATGCAGCGACGGGTCGCTGTATACGGGCATTAGCGTGGACGTTCAGCGTCGCCTGGGTCAACATCAGTCCGGCAAGGGAGCCGCCTATACGGCCATGCGCCGTCCCTTGCGGCTGCTGGCCTGCTGGCGTTATGTCGGACAGGGGGCGGCCCGTCGGGCGGAAGCCGGCTTTAAACAGCTTACCCGCTCTGCCAAACTGGAACAGATAAGGTCAACTTCAAGCTGGCAGGATGGAAATCGTCAACGCCTGTAAGGAAACTTGCCAGGTATGGTAGAATTCCCGTCTACCTTTTGGTGTAGAAAAAGGATCGTTCCATGAGGAAGAAGTTTGCCCTGCTGCTGGCGTCCCTCATACTGCTCGTTCCGGCCCTTGCGGCTGGCGCGCAGGATCTGCCGGACCTGGGTGGCGCGACCATCACAGTGGCCGTTGAGAACGCCTACAAGCCCTTCAGCTTTATCGACGAGGCCAGCGGCGAAGCCATAGGCTGGGACTACGACACGCTCCACGAACTCTGTGACCGCCTCAACTGCGTGCCCGAATTCATCGAAACCGCCTGGGACGGCATGATCCTCGCCGTCTCCAACGGCGAATACGACATGGCCGCCGACGGCATCACCATCAAGCCCGACCGCGCCGAAATCGTCGACTTCTCCGATGGCTACGTCTCCCTCGTGCAGGTCCTGCTCGGGCGCATCGACGAAATGCGCTTCGACGGCGGCGAGGCCCTCGCCGCGGACGAAAGCCTGCTGATCGGCGTCCAGCCCGGCACCACCAACTACTGGGTGGCGCTGGAACTGGTCGGCGAGGAGCGTCTCGTCACCTACGAGACTTTCCCCGTGGCCGTGCAGGCCCTGATCGCCGGTGACGTTGACGCCGTCGTGATGGATGACGTCGCCGGTCAGGGTTACGTCGGCGTCAACGCCGACCTGCTGCAGATCGTCGGCGATCCGCTGACCTCCGAAGAAGAACTGGGCT
>DAOUIB010000299.1:0-6444 GCA_034428275.1 Anaerolineae bacterium | reverse complement strand
CTGATGACTTTCGTGCGCGGTCCGATGGCGGCGCAGAACTCGTCCACCAGGGCGTCCGGCGACTCTAGGGGCAGCTGGACGGTATGCGCAACCATGCGCGCGCCGTTGTTCTCGCAGGTGAAACGCCAGGTGTTGTCAATGGCGTCATATTCGTGGTCACAGGTCAGAATTTCGTCGCCCGGCTTCAGCTGCAGGGAACGCGCGACGGTGTTGACGCCGGTGGTGGCGTTGGTCGTGAAAACCAGGTTGGCGCCCGAAGTCTTCAGCCAGCGGGCCAGATGAACGCGAGTCTCGTTGAGCAACCGGGGACTGCGATCGAACATGAAACTCACCGGTTGCAGTTCCAGTTCCCGCTGCCAGCGCTGGTAGGCCTCGAAGACCGGGCGGGGACAGGCCCCGAAGGAGCCGTGATTGAAGAAAGCGACCTCGGGCTCAAGCAGGAAGAGCTGGCGCAGTTCTGCCGCCTCAGGCGTCGTACGCATTCAGGACAATTCTCCCGTCTGACAGGGCGTCGCGAAAAAGGGCGATGGTGAAGGCCACGCCCTCATCCAGGGGCGTGCAGGGCGTCGGGCCGATGGCTTCAACGAGCGCGCTGTCGCTGGTGCCGGCGGGCAGGGCGAGGGGCGCCTCCTCGAAAGTGATCTGTCCGGCAGCTTCGGGCACGGCCTCTTCGATGGCATCAACCACTTCGCTCATGTGGGCGATCGACCCTCCAAGATTGAAGCTCTCTGCGCCTTCCCAGTCCGCCAGGCTGGCCGCCTGGATGAAGATTTTGGCGACGTCATCAGTGAACTGAAAGGCGTTGCGGCCGCCGAATGAAATGTGCCAGGGCTGACCGGCGGCGGCGGCCAGCATGGCGCGCGTGGGCGTGGAGGTCATGCCCTGGTCGCGGCCCGGACCGTAGACGGTGTAGGGGCGCAGGCCGATGCTGTTGATGCCATGGTCCTGGTGGTATATCTGCGCCGTGCCCTGGTTGGCCAGCTTGAACACACCGTAGAGATTCTTCGGCAGGAAGGGCGCGTCGTTCTCAATGATGTCGCGGTCGTATTCGTCGCCCCTGCCATAGACGGCGGCGCTGCTGGCATAGACGACGCGGTCGATGCCCAGCGCCTTCGCCGCCTCAAAGACGTTGATCGTGCCGATGACGTTGACGCTGGCGCCCAGCGGCGGGTTGGCGCGGCAGAAGGGCACCTGCAGGGCCGCGAGATGGATGATGCGCCGCGCGCCGGATCCTCGCAGCGCTTTCTCGACCGCTTCGCTGTCGGTGATGTCGCCCCGTATGAATTCGATCCTGGCGATTTCATCCGGCTCCAGAATCAATTCAAGTCGCTTGCGGTCCGTCCCGAGGTCAAAAACGGTGACCGGCGCGCCGGAGCGCAGTAAGTTGCGGGTCACCCAGGCGCCGATGCACCCGAGCGCGCCCGTGACAAAAGTGCGTTCCTCAGTCATGCATTTCCTCGCTACAATTCCACCCGACCCGGCTGCAAGCCGAGGGGCAGGGGTTCCGGACGGGTGACGCTGCTCACGATGTCCACGTGGCGCCCGCCGGCCGATGCCTCCTCCACGGCCAGCATGACCTCCAGCGCGTGCAGGGCCAGTTCGCCGCTGACGCGCTGTGGCCGGTTCTGGCGGATGGCGCCGGCCATGTCCGCGACGCCAATGCTGCGTTCGACCCGGTCGCTGTGGGTCAGGGGGATCTCGCTCCAGGCCTCGGCGTCGGCGCGGCGCAGCAACACCGGCCCGCGGAAGGTGTTGGGGTCCGGCACGACCAGCGAACCTTCGCTGCCGTAGACCTCGATGCGCGGCAGGTTGTGCGACCAGACGTCGAAACTCATCACCACCGTTACCGTCAGTCCGGCGGCGAATTCCAGCAGGGCAGTCTGGTGGGTGCTCACCTCGACGTCGATCATTTCCCCGTATTTCGGCTGGCTGGTGATTCTGCGTTGGGGAAACGAGATCCTGGTCGAACCGCTGACGCGCGCGACCGGGCCCAGCAGATTGACCAGGGCCGTGATGTAGTAGGGGCCCATGTCGAGCATGGGCCCGCCACCCGCCTTGTAATAAAAGGTCGGGTCCGGGTGCCAGTGTTCGTGTCCGTGGCTCGCCAGGAAGGCGACCGCGGCGACGGGGCGGCCGATCCAGCCCTCGTCGATCAGCTTGCGGCTGGTCTGCTGGCCGCCACCGAGAAAGGTGTCCGGCGCGCAGCCAACGCTCAGACCCCGTTTCTCGGCCAGGGCGAGGACGCGCTGACCGTCCGCCAGGTCCAGCGCCAGGGGCTTTTCACTGTAGACGTGCTTGCCGGCCTCGAGCGCAGCCAGGTCAACTTCAGCGTGCGCCTGGGGGATGGTCAGGTTGAGGACGATGTCGATATCGGGATCGCCAAGCAGTTCATCCACCAGCAGCGCGCGTACGCCATGTTGCGCGGCTTTTGTTCTGGCGCGCTCCGGCAGCAGGTCGGCGCAGGCGACGATCTCGACGTCCGCGAAAGTCCGGCAGAATTTGAAGTAGCGGTCGCTGATGTTGCCACAGCCGATGAGACCCACCCTGGCGGGATCAGGCATCGCGTGTTCGCTCATGGCAGGAAATCGAACTCAGTCATCCAGGTAACCCGGCGCAAGGCCGGTGGGCAGGGGGGCCGGCCGCGCGACACCGCTGCTGATGTGCTGATGGCGCCCGCTTTCGCCCGACTCCAGAATCGCGTGCATCAGGTCAAGCACGTGCCAGGCCAGGTCGCCACTGGCGCGATGCGGCCGTCCCGAACGCAGGGCGCAGGCCAGGTCGGCGACGCCCACGCCGCGCAGCATGCTGGCGTCGTGCGTCAGAGGTATCTCGCTCCAGTCCTCCGCGCCGGCGCGCCGGACGCGCACCGGCCCCCTGAAATGATTGGGGTCCGGGACGGACAAGGTGCCTTCCGTGCCATAGATCTCCATGCGTGGCAGATTCTGATGCCAGATGTCGAAGCTGGTGATGAGCGTGCCCACACTGCCGTTGGCGAAGTCCAGCGCCGCCGACACGTGCGTCTGCACCTCCACGTCGATGGCGTAGCCATAGCGTTCGGGTGGCAGCCCCGGGTGCGTGGCGAAACGTTGTTTGAAGCCCCTGGAAGCCGACCCGGTGACTCTCGTGACCGCTCCGAGCAGGTGGACCAGGGCGGTCAGGTAATAGGGCGCCATGTCGAAGAGCGGGCCTCCGCCGGGCTTGAAGAAGAAGGCCGGTTCGGGGTGGTAACTGTCCGGCCCGTGGCTGGCGAAAAAGCCGCTGGCTGCCACGGGCACGCCGATCCAGCCATCGTCCAGCAGCTTGCGACTGGTCTGCAGGCCGCCGCCGAGAAAGGTATCCGGGGCGCAGCCTACGCGCAGACCGGCTTCTTCCGCCGCCCGTAGCAAGCGGCGAGCCTGATCCCGCGTTTGGGTCAGCGGCTTTTCGTTATGGATGTGCTTGCCGGCGGCGATCGCCTGCATGGCCACGTCGAAGTGGGCCGCCGGCGGCGTCAGATTGACCACGATCTCGATGTCGGGGTCCGCCAGCAACCGGTCGACGCTCAGGGTCGCGATGCCATGATCGGACGCCAGCGCTTCCGCGCGCGACATGTCCAGGTCGGAGCAGGCGCGCAGGTCGAGGTTACGAAAGTGCTTCAGGCCCTGACAGTAGTGGTCGCTGATGTGGCCGCAACCGATGATGCCGACGCTAACTCTTGCCACGGGCGTATCCCTCCCCGCTCAGCCAGGCGCAGCTGTCGCGCACGGCCTGCAGCATATCCGTGGCGCAGCGGTCCAGTTCCACGACGACCCAGTCGACGTCGCTGACCGCGAATATGGCCTCCCAGTCCATCACGCCGCTGCCGACGGCGACCATGTCCGCCAGCGGATCGTCGGCCGGGCCGTCCTTGACGTGCAGCACCTGGTTGCGCGGTCCAAGTTCGGAGAGGACGCTGACCACGTCCGCGCCGCCGACCTGCGCCCAGTAGGTGTCGATCTGGAAGAAAACCCTGTCGTCCAGCAGATTCAGCATGTGGCGCCAGACCGGCTGGCCTTCTACCACCGTGTCGAATTCCCACCAGTGGTTGTGATAGCCAAGTTCGAGGCCGGCAGCCGCCGCACTGGCGGCCGATTCGTTGATCAGCGCGCAGTTGGCCTCGATTTTGGCCCGTGTGTCCCAGGCCTCGCCCCGGCCGAACCCGGCGACGATGACGCGCTGGGAACCCAGGGCCCGGGCGGCCTCAATTACCTTGCCGGTATCCTCGCCCGCCGAAATGGCGGCGTGGAAGCTGGGCACCTGCAGGCCCAGTTCGCGGAAGAGCCGGCCCTCCGCGACGGCGTCGCGATGCGGATAGCCAAAGGGTTCCACGCCGGCGTAACCGGCCGCGGCGACCTCGCGCACCACGCCCTCGAAGTCCTCTTCGAGTTCGGCGCGCAGGGAATAGAGTTGCAGGGCGATAGACGGGACTCTTCCGGACATCAAAGACTCCTGATTGACTCGGGCCGGCAGGGTGAGGAGGCCGCGCCGAAACCCCTTCGAGATTCTGGCGTGAGGTCGCCATTGTAACTGCGCCGCCCCGCTGAAGTCAGCGCCTTGCGGAGACCGGAATGCAAGCTGTCTGCGCCGCCTGAAGGGGCATGTGTGCGGCAGGCCATTACCAGTCCGCGACCGAGCCGTCGCTGTGGCGGAGCTGCGGCGTTTCCCAGCTGCCGTCGTAAAGCTTCGCAGCGATGGCTTCCTCGTCCAGTTCGATGCCCAGACCCGGCCCGGTGGGCAGCGGGATGTGGCCGTCGATGATCTGAAATGGTTCCTTCAGATAGCCCGCGCCGGTAGTGAAGTGCTCCTGCACCAGGAAATTCGGCGTGCAGGCGTCGAGCTGCAGGCTGGCGGCCAGGGCGATCGGCCCCAGCGGACAATGCGGCGCGACGGCCGCGTACCAGCACTCGGCCATGGCTGCGATCTTGCGCACCTCCAGTATGCCGCCCGCGTGCGCCAGGTCGGGCTGAAGGATGGCCGCGGCCTGTTTTTCGAGCAGCTCGCGAAAGGCCCACTTTGTGAAGAGACGTTCGCCGGTGGCGATGGGGATGCTGGTGCTGCGGGCCACGGTGGCCATGGCATCGACGTTTTCCGGCAGCACCGGCTCCTCTATGAAAAAGGGATGCAGGGGTTCCAGCGCCTGGGCCAGGCGAACTGCCATGGCCGGGCTGACGCGCCCGTGAAAGTCGATGCCGATATCGATCTCTGGCCCCAGCGCGTCGCGAAAGCGGGCGAAATGGTCGGCGATTTCGTCCACCTTTGCGCGCGTATCGATGATGTTGACGGCGCCGGGCACGCCCAGTTTGAAGGCCGTGAAGCCCGCGCGCGCGCCGACCACCGCCTGTTCGACGTAATCGCCATAGGACCGGTCGTCAAGCCAGCCGTAGACGCGAATGCGCTCGCGCACGGCGCCGCCCAGCAGCTTGTAGACCGGCTGACCCAGCCACTTGCCGGTGATATCCCACATGGCGTGCTCGATGCCCGAGAGCGCGCTGGTGAGCACAGGGCCGCCGCGATAGAACTGGCCGCGAAAAATCGCCTGCCAGTGATGTTCGATGCGCGTCGGGTCCTGACCGATGAGGTAGCGGCCAATCTCGTGGACAGCCGCGGCCACGGTCTGCGAGCGTCCCTCAACCACCGGCTCCCCGAGGCCGACGATTCCCTCGTCGGTGTGCATTTTGAGGAAGAGCCAGCGCGGTCGTACGAAGAAGGTCTCCAGCTTCGTGATTTTCATACGCGCTCCGCGGCAGCCTCAGGCGCTCAAACGATTCTCCGGCATGTTTTCCAGGCGCGTCAGCCAGTAATGGACGTCAAAGTCCTCGTCGCCGGTCAGGAAGCGCCACAGCAGGGTGCGGTTGACGATTTCCAGACGACCGTCGCCGGCTTCGTACCAGGGTTCCATTTTGGCCAGGATGGCCTGCACGTCGTCGCGTTTCTCGCCGGCGAAGATGGGTTGGTGGGCGCCGGTGTCATCGTCGAGGTCGTCGGTGTTCCACAGGCGCAGCTGACGCACGGCGGGATTGAGCCGGATTTTGTACATGTAACGCATGCGGTCGGTCTGGTTCTGGCGGCCGCAGTGCCAGATGCCGTGATGTAGCGCCAAAACGGAGCCGGCTTTGCAGACCATGGGGATTTGCCCGCGCATATTCTGGTAGGCGGCCACATCCATTTCGTTGACGCGCCGGAAGTGGCTGCCGGGCAAGAGCAGCGTCCCGCCCATTTCCAGCGGCACATCATGCGGGAAATACATCAGCTGGATGTCGAAATGCGTGCGGCAGTCGATGATCGAGTCGGCATGCAAACCCTGCGCCTTGCCTTCGTTCGGCTCACGCACGTGAATCGCGTCATGATCGAATAGCGGGTCCTCGCCCACCAGACTGGCGATCAAGCCCTGAATCTGCGGCAGGTCCAGCAGGCGGCGGATGGGCG
>DAOUIB010000298.1:0-6942 GCA_034428275.1 Anaerolineae bacterium | reverse complement strand
CGGCGCCAGAAATGGTCCATGGTGTTGAGCAGCACCAGGCGCTCGGCGCGGGTCATCAAGTCGGCGCCCAGCTCGCCTGTCTTGCGGTCGTAGGCTTCGGCGCCGGCCCGGGTCAGTGTTTCTTCAAGCTCTTCAGGACCCAGGTCACGCAGGACGTCCGGGGTGATGTGTTCGGGAACCGGGAAGATCGTGAAAAGCTGGCGATGGAGGGTCTCGGGATCCATGACGGACTGTTCCGCGTCCCCGCCTTCGTATTCGTCCAGCAGTTCCAGAATGGCGGCTTCAAGGTTCTCAAGGTAGGTCTCGCGCAGATCGTCGGCGCGCAGGATTTCCGCCCGCTGCCCGTAAATGCGCTCGCGCTGCCGGTTGACGACGTCGTCATACTCCAGCACCCGCTTGCGCACGTCGAAATTGTGGCCCTCCACCCGCACCTGCGCCTGGGCGATCGACTTGCTGATGATGCCATGCTCGATCGGTTCGTCCTCAGGCATGTTGAAGCGCTGCATGAAGCTCTTCACGCGGTCGCCCTGAAAGCGCTGCATGAGTTCGTCTTCAAGGCTGATGTAAAAGCGGGAGCGGCCGGGATCGCCCTGCCGGCCGGCGCGGCCGCGCAACTGGTTGTCGATGCGCCGCGCCTCGTGGCGTTCCGTACCGACCACGTAGAGGCCGCCGCTGGCCAGCACCCGCTCCCGCTCTCCGGCGCAGACCTGCTCCGCTTCCCGTACGGCGGCCTGCCATTGCTGCTCGCTGGCCGCGGTGATTTCGACGCCCTTGCGACGCAGGTTCTCGCGCGCGATGCCCTCCGGGTTGCCGCCCAGCAGGATGTCGACGCCGCGCCCGGCCATGTTGGTCGCGATGGTCACCGCGCCGGAACGCCCCGCCTGGGCGATGATGCTGGCCTCGCGTTCGTGCTGGCGCGCGTTCAGCACCTCGTGGCGGATGCCGCCCTTCGACATCAGCTTGCTGAGCCGCTCCGAGGTCTCAATCGAGACCGTGCCGACCAGCACCGGCTGGCCCGCTTCCTGCCGGTCGCGAATGTCCGCGACGACCGCGCCAAACTTGGCCGCCTCGTTCACGTATATCAGGTCTTCCTGGTCGTCGCGTATCACCGGCAAATGCGTCGGGATGGAGACGACCTCCAGACTGTAAATCTTCTCAAACTCTTCGGCTTCGGTCTGCGCCGTGCCGGTCATGCCGGCCAGCTTGTCGTACATGCGGAAAAAGTTCTGGAAGGTGATCGTGGCCATCGTCATGTTTTCGCGACGGATCTGCACACCCTCGCGCGCCTCGATGGCCTGGTGCAGACCTTCCGCGAAGCGACGGCCATGCATCAGGCGGCCGGTAAATTCGTCCACGATGACGACCTGGCCGCGCTCGACGATGTACTCCTTGTCCTTCTGGTAGAGCGCGCGGGCGCGCAGCGAGTTGTCGAGGTAGGGCACCATTTCGGCGTTGTCGGGGTGAAAAAGTTGCTCGACGCCGAGGCGCTTTTCGACCTTTTCCACGCCCTGCTCGGTCAGCCAGGCGACGCGGTCCTTGATGTCGACGACGTAGTCGCCGTCGGGTTCCTCGGCTTCGACGCTGTCCGCGCTGGAGGGTTTCAGGTTGCGCACGATCTGCGCAAAAGTGCGATAGTACTCCGAGGGCGGGTCCGCCGGGCCCGAAATGATGAGCGGCGTGCGGGCCTCGTCGATCAGGATGTTGTCCACCTCGTCGACGATGGCGAAATTCAGCTGGCGCTGCACCATCTGCTCCGCCTGCATCACCATGTTGTCGCGCAGGTAGTCGAAGCCGAATTCGTTGTTGGTGCCGTAGACGATGTCGCAGCCGTAGGCCTCGCGCCGCGTCACCGGGCGCAGGGCCTGGAAGCGTTCGTCGTCAGAATCGTGGTCCGGATCGTAAACGTAGGAGCCTTCGTCTGGCCCGCCGGCGGAATTCTGGATGACGCCGGCGCTGAGGCCCAGCAGATGGTAAATCGGCCCCATTTGCTGCAGACCGACCTTGCTGAGATAGTCATTGGGGGTGACGAGGTGCGCGCTGACCCCCGCCAGGGCGTTCAACACCAGCGGCAGGGTCGCCACCAGAGTCTTGCCCTCGCCGGTCTTCATCTCGGCGATGCGTCCCTGATGCAGCACGATACCGCCGATCAATTGCACGTCGTAGGGACGCAGGCCGATCGTGCGTTGCGAGGCCTCGCGCACCAGCGCGAAGGCCTCGACCAGCGACTCATCCGGCTCGCCGCCCTGCTGCATCCGCTGGCGCAGGGCGTCCGCTCGCGCGCGCAGACCGGCCTCGTCCAGCGCCTGCAACTCGGGCTCCAGCGCGTTGATACGTTGTACGGCGTCCTCGTAACGCTTTAGCGCGCGCTTTTCCGGATCGCCCAGCACGGTCCTGACGACTCGCCTGAACATGGCGCCTCTCTGCCTGCCGCTAACATGGCGATTATAGCACAGGGCCGCCCCTCCCCTTCTGCTGCTACAATGGACCTTCGTGAGAATCCGCTCAGGGAGCTGCCATGCAATACACGCGAATGGGCCGCACCGGCCTGCAGGTCAGTCGAATTTGCCTCGGCACCATGACTTTCGGCCTGACGGCCGACGAGGCGACTTCCCACCGTATTCTCGACGCCGCTTTCGATGCCGGCATCAACTTCCTCGATACCGCCGACATTTACTCCCGCTGGGGGCCGGGGCACGTCGGCGGCGAATCCGAGACGGTCATCGGCTCCTGGCTGCGCGGCCGCAGCCGACGCGACGTGGTCATCGCCACCAAGGTGCAGGGCCCCATGTGGGATGGCCCCAATGGCGCCGGCCTCAGCCGCTCGCACATCCTGCAGGCGGTGGAGGACAGCCTGCGCCGCCTCGGCACGGACTACATCGACCTCTACCAGACGCACTGGCCGGACTACGAGACTCCGCTTGACGAGACTCTCGCCGCGCTGGACAACCTGGTGCAGCGCGGGCTGGTGCGTTACCTCGGTTGCAGCAACTACCCGGCCTGGCTGCTGATGAAGGCCCTGTGGACCAGCGACGCCGAGGGCCTGGCCCGCTTCGATTGCCTGCAGCCCCACTACAACCTGCTGCACCGCGACGAGTTCGAGCGCGAACTGGCCGCCGCCTGCCTCGATCAGGGCGTGGGCGTCATCCCCTACAGCCCGCTGGCGGCCGGCTTCCTGACCGGCAAGTTCACGCGGGAGAACAAGTCACCGGACAGCACCCGCAGCGACGGCGACCGCATCCAGCGTCTGCTGGCCGATGAGCGCGCCTTCGCGACCCTCGACGTGCTGCGGGGCATTGCCCAGGCGCATGAAACGCATCCCGCGCAAATCGCCCTGGCCTGGCAACTGGCGCAGCCGGTCATCACGGCGCCCATCATCGGCGCGCGCCGCGTCGACCAGCTGCTGGACGTCGTCGGGGCGACGGAAATCGCGCTGGCCGACGACGAGGTCGCCCGCCTCAACGAGGCGACCGAGGGGTTTTAGACCAGGCTACGACCAGGCCAGGCCGGCCTGCTGCCACATGCGCCGCATGTGCCCGACCACCAGTTGCGCGGCCTCATACGGGTCTTCGATGGCGTTGGTGCGCGCGCTGAAGGGCTCGCAGGTGACCGGGCCGTCGTAGCCCATGGCCTCCAGACGCTGCATGAATCCCGCCAGGTCGATGACGCCGGTCTCCGTGGGCAGGCGCCGGTCCCGGTCCATGTAGGTCTCCAGCGTCAGGCCCAGGGGCGCGTCATTGACGTGCACCGCCACGACCTGCTCCACACGGAGCGAGTCGAGATCGCTCACGTTGCCGCCGGAGGTGTGCAGGTGATAGGCGTCCAGCAATATGCCGGCGTTTCCCCTGCCGATGGCGTCGCAAAGGCGCAGCATGCCGGGCATGTCGTTGATGAAGGGGATGGTGTCGGGCGGCGAAAAGGTCCTGGGCCCGATGAATTCGAAGCCCACGGAAATGCCGAAGGGCAACAGCGTTTCCGCAATGCGCCCGAAGCGCTCCCGGTGCCACGCGAAATTCTCGTCGAAGGGCCGCGTCTCCGAATGCGGCCAGCACACGGTCGTGGTGCGCAGCGCGCCCAGGTCCCGGGCCACCTGCGCCAGGGCCGGCAGCCCTTCCAGGTCTTCTTCCCAGTCATCCTCCGTCCAGTTGACCGGCAGCCCCCAGTTGCCCGGACGCGCGTTGTGGCGCGCGAAGAGTTCGCGCAGCCCGTCGATCCCGCGCTCCCCGGCCAGTTGCGCCGCCTCGCGAATGTCGAAGTCGATGCCGCCGTAGCCGCAGCGCTGCGCCAGCGCCAGGGTCTGCTCCAGACTGTGGTCCCTGATGCCGATCGCCCCGGTATTGAGACTGCTGAACATGGTCGCCCCTGTGTAAATTCTCGAATCGCCGCGCCAGTATAGCAAGGGCGTCAGCCCGAAGCATCCCGCAGGGACAGCGCGGACCAGCGGCAGGCATGACGGGCCTTTTGTGCCACGCCGCCAATCGCTGTTAATCGACGCCAACTGGCGCGCAGCCGGCCGCCGCATGGCGACCTCGCCAATTTTATGCGTTCCCCGACGGCTTGCGTTACATTTCCCCCGCCTGCACGCATCCGGAGGGACGCATGACTGCATCAAACGGGCATGGGCTGAAAGCCGTGCCAATGACCGAGGAACAAAAGTTTTTCTTTGACCTGCGCGGCTGGATCCTGCTGCCGGCCGTGCTCAATGACGGCGAAATCGAGGAGATGAAGGCCGAGGCCTATGGCGGGGCCCAAAACAACTACGAGGGCAAACTGCAGAATCTGCTTGACCACCCGGCCATCGTCGGCATTCTGAGCGAGATTCTGTCCGAGGACCCCTTTCAGTCGGATGACAACTACAGTTTCCGCTGTGAAGGCTCCTTCATCACCATTCGGCCGCCGGGCTGGAGCAAGATGGAACGCAGCGACGGCGGCCTGCCGCACGTCGTGCGCCCGCCGCAGCAGGCCAACGCCATGCGCTACCAGGTGGCGGGCAAGAAGATCTTCTCCGGCCTGACCCGCGTGGTCTGGGAGCTGGAGGAAGTCGTCGCCGGGCATGGCGGCACCACCTTCCTGAGCGGCTCGCACAAGGCCCACTTCAATTACGGCGGGCCGGACCCCTACCGCCCCAACATCAGCGAGTCCCCCTGGGAAGACAGCATACGCGCCGTCATGGACGACTACAGTTGCCCGGCCGGCTCGGCTGTCATTTTCACCGAGAGCCTGGTCCACGCCGCCAATGACTGGACGAACCCCAACAACGCGCGCTGCGCCGTGTTCAACTGTTACAATTCGATCTGGGCGCAATGGCATCGCGTCGACCTCGCTCATGAAATCATCGAGACCATGCCGCCCAAACGGCAGTCGCTCTTTCGCGGCACCTGGCAACTGGGTCCGGGAGGCAACCAGGCCTACTCCATCGACAACCGCTCGCTGTAAGCGCCCGGGCCAGACGCAGGGTCTGTCTGCAGACAACCAGGGACGGCGAACAGTTAAAGGGCCCGAAACACAAGTCCACTGGAATGGAGCATGACCAAAACGCCCATTGATTTCATCGAAATGCGACGGCAACTCGACGAGGATGGTTTCTGCCTGCTGGAGCGCGTCATCGACGAGCCGATGCTGGCACGCATGCGCGAGGTCACGGACGAGGTGCTGGCCGCCACTGACGCGGCGCACTTCGACGCGAAACGCTCCCAGGGCAGCGTGATTCCGGTCTTCGGGCATCCCGGCATGGCGGAACTGATTGCGTATCGCCCGCTGCTGACGGCGCTCAACCAACTGGGCTACGCCGACCCCAAATGGGGCTCCGGCTTCGTCATCAGCAAGCCGCCCCACAGCCCGCCCCTCTTCTGGCACCAGGACGGACGCTTCTGGGACGAGCCGGTCTGCTACACGACACAGACCATCCAGTGCTTCCTGATGATCTACCTGGTGGATACGACGCCGCAGAACGGCTGCCTGCGGGGGATCCCCGGCTCGCACGTCCGGCGCCATGCCTTGCACGACAAACTGGACGAGGCGCACGGCGAGGCCCTGGGCAAAATGGAAGACCCGCAGCATCTGGCCTTCCAGCGGGCGGAGGGCGAGGTCGACGTCCCGGTCCGGGCGGGGGACGTGGTCATGGGCAGCGCGCAGTTGCTGCACGCCGCGCACGGCAACCAGTCCGACAGGCGCCGCACCAATATCACGCTCTGGTATTACCCGGCCTTCGCGGCATTGCCCGAATCCATAAAAGCCTTTGTGGCGCAGGAAGGCTGGCCCGACGACTGGGTCGAGGCGACCCGCGATTTGCTGCGGCCGCTGCGTCCCGTTTACGACGGCGCCGTACCGGCCATCCGGCACAACAGGGTTCCGGGGGAGGCGCTGAAATGAGGGCGGGGACCCGGCGGCGCTCGCTTCCGGGCCCTGCCGCGGACAGCCACTGACGCCTGGAGGTTTGCCATGTTGAGCGCCGAAAAGGCCATTGAGAAGCGCGAGGCCATGCTGCGCGACGGCTACGTCCTCATTGAGAACGTCCTGCCGGAGTCCCTGCTGGAAGAACTGCGCGCGGAGACTGAGCGACTGATCGCCAACCACGTAGAGGCCCCCGAACTCCGCTATCAGGGCCAGCACATCGACGAGTTTGCGGTGGACAACCCCGTCATCGACAGGCTGCTGACCTGGAAGCCCGCGTACGAGGCTCTCGCCGCCATGGGATTCGGCGATTTCAAACCCGAGGGCAAAGTCATCATTCTCACCAAGGAGGCGGGCGGGCCGCCGCTCTACTGGCACCAGGACTGGGTCTTCTGGAACGACCCTCTGAGCCTCGCCCCCTGGCCGCAGGTCGTGGCCCTCAACTACTATTTGACGGACACCAGCGAGGCAAACGGCTGCCTCAGGGTCATCCCCGGCAGCCACCGCAAGCGCTTTCCCCTGCACGACCGGATCGTGCCCGCCCATGAAGAG
>DAOUIB010000297.1:0-2424 GCA_034428275.1 Anaerolineae bacterium | reverse complement strand
ACGCGCCCATGAAGCCGCCGACAGCAACAGCGGCCGCGCCCAGGGCGGAATCGTCACGCGTGGGCTGGACGATTCGCCGGAAATGCTGGTGGCCGACATTCTGCGGGCCGGGGCCGGCCTGAGTTCCCCGCGAGCCGCCCGTCTGCTGGCCGGGGAAGGCCCGGAGCTCGTGCGCTCGGTGCTGGTGGAGCAGGTCGGCGTCCGCTTTGATGCCAGCGCGCCAGGCGAGCTCGAATTCGCGCTGGAAGGGGCGCACAGCACCCGCCGGGTCGTGCACGTCGGGGATCGCACGGGCGCCGCCATCACCGATGCCATGCTGCGGGCCCTCGCCGAACGGCCCAACATCCGTCTGCTCAGCGGCCACACCGCCGTTGACCTGATTACCTTTCCGCACCATGCGCTGGACCCGCTGGCGATCTATGAAGCGCCCGCCTGCCACGGCGCTTACGTCTTGCAGCGGGAAACAGGCGAAATCCTGCGCGTGCTGGCGGGCGAGACCATCCTGGCCACCGGCGGGATCGGGCAGATCTACCGCAACACCAGCAACCCGCCCGGGGCGCGGGGAGACGGCCTGGCCATGGCCGGCCGCGCCGGCGCCCGCATCCTGAATATGGAATACATCCAGTTTCATCCGACCACGCTTAGCGTGCGCGGCGCGCCGAACCTGCTCATCAGCGAAGCCCTGCGTGGCGAAGGCGCGGTCCTGCTGACGCCGGACGGCCAGCCCATCATGCAGCGCCACGACTCCCGCTGGGGAGATCTGGCGCCACGCGACGTGGTCGCCCGCGCCATCCACCGCGAAATGCTTGAGGGCGGACTGGAGCATGTCTGGCTCGACATCTCGCAAAGGCACTCCGCCGATTTCATTCGCGACCGTTTTCCGCAAATCGTCGAAAACTGTACGCGTTACGGCGTGGACCCCACCTGCGAGCCGATACCGGTCGTACCCGCCGCCCATTACGCCTGTGGCGGCGTCCTGGTGGATGACTGGGGACGCAGCAGCATAAGCGGCCTTTATGCCGTCGGAGAAGTCAGTTGCACGGGTCTGCACGGCGCCAACCGCCTCGCCAGCACCAGCCTGCTCGAGGGCCTGGTATGGGGGGACCGCGCGGCGCGGCACATTTCCCGCAATCTGGGCGACCCGATCGACGATGCGCGCGTGCCTGGCTGGGTCGCGCGCAGCACCCAGTGGCCGGACCCCGGCCTGCTGGAAGGGGACATGACGACGATTCGGAATCTCATGTGGCACTATGTAGGTCTGGTACGCAATGGAGACCGCCTGCAGCGCGCCCAGCGCGAACTGCGTCATTTGTGGCATGAAATCGAGGAGTTTTACCGGACCACGCATCTGAACGATCAGCTGATCGGTTTGCGCAACGCCGTTCAGGTGGCGCGCATGGTGACCTGGGCGGCTCTGCGCAACCGGCACAGTCGCGGTACGCATTACCGTGCGGATGATCCCGCCTTGCAGGCCGGGGGACAGGCGTGAAGGACATGATTTATCTGGACAACAGCGCGACCACGCCGACGGATCCGCGCGTGGTCGAGGCCATGCAGCCCTACTGGAGCGAGGTCTTCGGCAATGCCTCCAGTTTGCACGCTGCCGGCAAGGCCGCCGATGCGGCCATTGAACGCTCCGTCGAGACGATTTCGGGAGTCGTCAACTGCCGCGCCGGAGGTCCACCGGAACTGGTCTTCACCAGCGGTGGCACGGAAGCCGACAATCTGGCGCTCAAGGGTGTGGCGCATGCCATGCGCGCCCGCGGCCGCGGCAATCACGTCATCACGACGGCTGCCGAGCACCATGCCGTGCTGGACGTCGCGCAGGAACTGGCCGGTGAAGGCTTCGACGTCACTTTCCTGCCGGTCGATTCAACCGGCCGCGTCACGGCGGCCCAGGTCGTTGAGGCCATGCGGCCGGAGACGGTGCTGGTGAGCGTGTTGTATGCCAGCAACGAAATCGGCAGCGTCAACCCGATCGCCGACATTGGCGCGGCGATCAAGGCGGAAAACCGGCGCGTGCCCTTTCATACCGATGCCGTCCAGGCGCCCGGTCTCCTGCCGCTGGACGTGCAGGCACTCAACGTGGACCTTATGAGTCTGGCCGGGCACAAGTGCTACGGCCCCAAGGGCATTGGCGTGCTGGTGGTGCGACGCGCGATCGGTCTGAAGGCGCAGATCGTGGGTGGCGGCCAGCAGGCCCATCGACGCAGCGGTACGGAGCCCCTGCCGCTGATTGTGGGCCTTGCGCGGGCGCTGGAACTGGCGGAAGCGGAACGCGCGGCGACCTGCGCCCGGCTGGTCGACTTGCGCGACGAACTCGTCCGGCAGGTGCTGGCCAATATTCCGGAGGCGACCCTTACCGGGCATCCACGTGACTCTTTTGGGGAAGTCAGTGAACAAGATTTGAATGAAATTACTGCA
>DAOUIB010000296.1:0-15999 GCA_034428275.1 Anaerolineae bacterium | reverse complement strand
CACCTTCGACGATGACCTCCCGTCGGTTGAAATCCACGCTGAGGCGGTCATCCACCCGAAGGACGGCTTCCTGCGGCGTGCTGGCCGAACTCGCATAACGGCGCAGTACCGCACGTATCCTGCTGGACAATTCGCGGGGGCCAAATGGTTTGGCAATGTAGTCGTCGGCGCCGAGTTCCAGGCCGTGAACCCGGTCGTCTTCCTCGCCACGCGCCGTCAACATGATGACCGGAACGTCTGAAATCTCACGCACCAGGCGCAAGGTCTCGAAACCGTCCAGTTCCGGCATCATGACGTCCAGCAAAATGATGTCCGGCAGGTCCTTGCGCAGGGATTCAAGCGCTTCGTAGCCGTTGTGGGCTTCCAGCACCAGGTGCCCTTCAAGTTCCAGATTCATGCGAATGAAACCGATCATTCGCAATTCATCGTCAACCACCAGAATGCGGGCACGCTTGCGTTGGGAGTCGTCGCCTGGCACGCTGTCCATACCGGTCCCCGATCCATCTTGCGCTATCATAGCCACGCCCAGGGCGCAGTCAAGCAATTCTGAATGCGGAGAAACACGCGATCCCGGCAAGGCCAATGTCACATCCACTTTCGCTTTACCTCCACATCCCTTTCTGCGTTTCGAAATGCACCTACTGCGCCTTCAACACCTACACCCGTCTGGAACACCTGATTCCACCCTTTGTGGAGGCCCTGCTGGCCGAGTTGCGCTGCTGTGCCTTTGGCGCCGGTGGCCGTGCAGTCCACACAGTCTTTCTTGGCGGAGGTACGCCGAGCCTGCTGCAGCCGGGACAAGTTGCGGACATCCTGAGCACCATAAATCTGTGTTTCGACGTCTGCCCGGACGTCGAGGTCACTCTGGAAGCCAACCCCAACGATCTGAACCAGGAATGGCTTGCCGCAGCCTGCGATGCCGGAGTCAATCGACTAAGCATAGGCGTGCAATCGACCCAGGCGCGCGATTTGCGACTCTTTGCGCGCAGGCACGACAACGACCAGGTGGCACAGGCCGTCCTCGATGCGCGACAGGCCGGATGCGGCCTGGTCAACCTGGACCTGATTTATGGAATCCCTGAGCAAGGCCTGACGGACTGGGGTCAGTCTCTTGCGGAAGTCCTGTTGCTGAAACCTGGCCACCTTTCGCTTTATGCCCTGAGCCTGGAAGCCGGGACTCCCCTGCAGGAATGGGTGGCGCGAGGTGAGGTCGCCGCTCCGGATGATGACCTTGCAGCCGAACAGTATGAACTCGCCAGTGATATGCTGGCGGCTGCGGGATACCAGCAGTACGAAATCAGCAACTGGGCGCTTCCGGGCCAGGAATGCAGGCACAATCTGCAATACTGGCGCAATCTGGACTGGCTGGGACTGGGGCCAGGAGCGCACGGCCACGTTGCGGGCACCCGGACCCGGACCTGCCTTTCACCCAGGCAGTACATCGATGCCTTTAACGGGGGAGGGGAACGTGGGAATTACCCGGCGACGCCGGCAACTGAGGAAGTCGTTCATTTGACGCGCAAGGAAGAAATCGGCGAAACGCTGATCATGGGGTTGCGGTTGACGGAGGAAGGCATCGGACGCGATGAATTCAGCCGACGCTTTGGTGAGGACGTTTTGGACTTGTTTGGGGATGAGTTGCGGGCCCATGAAATGAGAGGGCTGCTGGAAATCGGGCGCGACAGGATCCGCTTGCGGCCGGCGGGTCGATTGCTTGCCAATCAGGTATTCAGGGACCTGGTCTAGAGATCGCGAAGGAGCAATTCGTCCAGGAGACTGTACAAATGTGCTCCGCCGTTCTCCGCCGGGTCAGCGGCATCGAGGGTCCGTCGCGCGGCCCGGGACCAGCGTTCCACCTGGCCTTGCGTAAATTCCCGCGCTCCGGCTTCTTCCAGCAGGGCAAGAAACTCTGACAGGTCTTCATCAGCTTCCGCCGGTTCCCGGTGCATGTCGGCGAACTGTTCGCTGTGCTCAAGTCCGTACAGGACGGGCAGAGTCTTTTTGCGGGAGCGAATGTCCGTTGCAGCGGATTTGCCCGTCAACCGGGGATCGCCCCAGAGGCCCAGATAATCGTCGCGAATCTGAAAGGCCATGCCCAGATTCAGGCCAAAGCCGGCGTAATGTTCGACACGATCTGAACTGGCGCCTGCCAGCGTGGCGCCAATTCGGGCGCAGGTCGACAGCAGCGCGGCCGATTTGCCCATGATCATTGACAGGTAGCGGTCCCGGGTAACGGATCTGCAGTCCTCGAAATGCAGGTCCAGATATTGCCCGCGTGTCAGCTCCAGGCAACTTCCCGTCAGGGCATCTTCCACCGCGAGACGAGTCTTCGCCGTTACGCCCCGGGCCCCCAGTCCCCGCAGGGCGGCGAAGGACAGAACAAACAGAAGATCGCCCACGTTGATTCCCTGGGACCGACCCCACAGTTTCCAGACCGTCGGGCGTCCCCGGCGCGTGGAGCTGTTGTCCTGAATGTCATCATGCACCAGGGAAAAGTTATGCAGAAATTCAACCGCTGCCGCCGCCGGAATCGCCGCATGCCAGTCGCCGCCGGCCGCTTCGTTGACAAGAAGCAACAGCACGGGCCGGATTCGTTTGCCGCGTGACGCGTTTTCGGGGCTGCCGCTTTGATCAACGAGACCCAGAGGATAGCGCACCATGGTTGCCAGCTGCGGAGTATCGGCTGGCACCAGGGTCAACAGTTCATTGATGTATTCGTCCAATGCCGTGCCATAACGCTCCTGCAAGGCTGCATACATGTTACGAATCCCGCTGCACTCTCAACAGGGGTGTGTTGCTCAGGGCGTCGATGTCACGGGCGCCCGTGCAAAACATGCTGACTTCAAGCTGTTTTATCAGGATGCGGATGAGTTCGTCCACGGCTTTCTGCGATTCATTGGCCGCCTTGAGGAAGGGGCTGGCCAACCCGGCCAGGCTGGCGCCAAGGGCAATACTTTTTGCGACGTCGATGCCGTCCCGCAGGCCGCCGCTGGCAATCACGGGGAGGCCGGGCGCGCCCTCGCGCGCGTTGCAGATGGCCTGCGCCGTGGGGATACCCCAGTTGGCGAAGGCGGCGGCGACCTGGGCGTGGAATCGGTCCGGAGCGCGATGGTATTCCACTTCGCTCCAGGAGGTCCCGCCGGAGCCGGCCACGTCGATCGCCGCGACCCCCGCGTTCGCCAGGTCCCGCGCGTCCTGGATGGAGAAGCCCCAGCCAACTTCCTTGGCGATTACCGGCACGCCAGGCGACTGGCAGACTTTTTCGACCTTGTGCAACAAGCCGGCGAAATTCACGTCGCCTTCGGGCTGCACCGCTTCCTGCAAGGCGTTGAAGTGCAAAATCAGGGCGTCGGCCTCAATCATGTCCACCGCCCGGCGGCACTGGTCGGGCCCGTAGCCGTAATTCAGTTGCACGGCGCCGACGTTGGCCAGCAACAGGATATCGGGCGCAACCGGGCGCACCTGCAGGCTGCCGGCAAGGGACGGGTCCTCGATGGCCGCCCGTTGCGAGCCTACGCCCATGGCGATGTTGTGTTCCTGGCAAGCGGCGGCCAGATTCAGATTGATGCGGCGCGCCAGTTCCGTGCCACCGGTCATGGAGGAAACGAGAAGCGGCGCCGCGAGGCGAGTCCCCAGGAATTCAGTTGTTGTACAGACTTCCGACAGATTGAGTTCCGGCAGGGCCCTGTGCTCGAAACGAAACTGTTCCAGGCCCGTCGCAAGCGCGGGAAACTGCACGTTTTCCTCAAGATTAATGCGAATATGGTCCGCCTTGCGCGATTCAATATCTGGCGAACCACCCGGTTGTTTCATGTAATTCGGATCCGCTTGTGGCCGGGACGATCCTACCTGGGGCAAAATGGACTGTCAACATTGGCAAGCGCTGCGGGAAGCGGTATACTTCTGCCACTTGCGGTCCATGAGCCGGGCGCTCGACTGACCAGGAGGGAACGATGGAATCGACTGACGAGCGTGTCAAAAAGATTGTGATTGAATTGCTGGGTGTGGATGAAGACCGGGTCGTGCCGGAAGCCCGTTTCCGCGAGGATCTCGAAGCGGATTCGCTGGACCTGGTGGAACTCATCATGGCCTTTGAAGAAGAATTCGGCGGTGAAATCACTGACGAAGACGCGCAAACCATTACCACCGTTGGTGAGGCCGTCAGCTATATTGAAAAGATGGGCGACGAAGGCTAACTCAACTCCCCACCAGGAATCTCCGGGGCGACTCGTATCGGGTCGCCCTGATGTTTTTCAACCCCAATACTTCAAATAGCAACACGGCGATCAAATACAGGTAAAATCCGGCGCCCGGATGAGCCTCCAGTCCCAGTCCTCGTTGCAGGGCAAGTGCCGCCGACAGGGCAAACCACGCAACTGCTACCGAGAAACCGCCCAACGCCAGGTGAAGCAGAGGCCGTCGGGAAAGTCGGGACGCGCCGACCAGTCCACAGAGCAGTGCGGCGATTCCAATGGCAAGTTGTTGCCGGTAATTGGGGTTCGCGGCATCGGCCAGCAATAAACCCGGTGGGGGAAGCACGGCCAAGGTCGTCAACAGGGCCAGTGCCATTCGCAAACGCGCGGGCATGTCGTCGCGCCAGATGGCGAGGGCCAGCAGCAATAGCGGCAAACCGCGCAATCCGAGGCTGGCTCCCAGGGGAATGTTGGCATGGCGGGACTGCGGGTTGATACTGCACCACTCCGCCAGATCCCAGAGATTCAGCGTCAAGGTATTGCCGGCGCCTGTCATCCAGGGCAACAAACAGGCCAGCAGGCCCAGGGCAAGCGGCCACATCGGAGCTAGCGCTCGCTTCATGGTGCGGGGGAGTCGCCGATCTTGCGATAAACATCAAGCAATTGCAGTGCCGCCTTTCTCCAGGTGAATTGCCCGGCCCTGGTGTGACCGGCCTGAATCATTTGCTGGCGCAATTGACCGTCACTGATCAACCGCCGCAGGGCATCCGCAAGGGCTTCGACATCCAGGGGGTCGATTAGCAGGGCCGCTTCTCCCGCTACTTCCGGTAGTGACGAAAGATTAGATGTGACGACCGGTGTTCCGCAGGCCATGGCTTCCAGCACGGGCAGGCCAAAGCCCTCATAGAGGGAAGGGAAGGCGAAGACCTCCGCAGCGCTGTAAAGCGCCGGCAGATCGGCATCGTCCACGAAACCGGCCATATGAACGCGGTCTGCGACGCCGCTCTCCTGCAGTTGCCGATGGAAGGGCTCCGACAGCCACCCGGCGCCACCGGCAATGACCAGGTGCAGGTCCAGACCGCCCTCCACCAGGCGAGCAAGGGCCTGCACCAGGCGACCATGATTCTTGCGCGGCTGAAGCGTACCCACGGAGAAAATGAACGGCCACTGGTCGAGCCGATACTTGCTGCGGACGGCTTGTTGCTCCTGAGCGGGCCGGGGCAGGAAGCGATCGTCCACGCCGCCATGGAGCACAGTGACCCTGCTGCCCGGTGTCCCCTTGCAATGCTCAAGGAGGTCGTCGCGCGTTGCGGATGAGTCGGCCAACACGTGGTCGGCGCGTCCCACCGAGGCCGGAACGACTTTTTCCAGCCAGGAACGAAGGGCGGGCGGCGACGTTTCCGGCACGCGCAGGAAAGACAGGTCATGGACCTGGACCAGGGTCCTGGTCCCGCGTCTTACCGGCGGCAGCACGAAATCCGTGGCATGAAACAGGGTCAGTGGACCGGTGAAGGTTTCGACAGGAAGGGGAAGGCGGGCGCGGAACCAGAGTCTTTGCAGCGACCGGGCCGAAAGCGGCGCGGGTCGCCAATGGAAGTTATTCCCCGGCGGCTTCGGCAAGCGGCCCTTGCGCGAGCCGGCAACAAACAGGCGCCAGACCCTGTCCCTGTCCTCTCTGGCCAGGGCGGCAACCAGTTCACGAACATAACGTCCAATGCCCGCGCCCTGTTCCCACGCCGGCGTGTAGTCAATTCCGATGCCCGGCACCATGATCGACGTCGCTGTAGGTCCAGTAACGGTTGACGAAGAAATTCCAGAGCATGACGACTATGACGGCGATCACCCAGGCCGCCGTCGTGCCGACCTTGGCCTCGGCAGTGTAGGAAGGCTCGTATCCAGGGCGCCAAAACCGAATGAAGGGCAGGGCGGCTGGCAGCAGCAGGCTGCCCAGGGAGGCATAGGTCAAGGAAATGAGGGAAGTTCGCACAAGCAGCCCGACCGCGTTGACCAGTGTGAACTGGGCCAGTTGGCGGCGAACGCTGCGGGAACGGGAGTCGGGATAGGTCCAGTAGCGGTTCCAGAGAAAATTGTTCAAGACTGCAACAATGAAGCCCGTACCGGTCGCCAGTTGGACTCTCAAATCCGACGTGGGGGGCAGGAGCGTGGCCTGCAACAACGTGAGCGTGCCCAGGTCTACCGCAGCGCCAATGACGCCGACGACGGAGAAGCGCAGAAAGCGTTCAAGTTCGCGCGCCCGTGTGCCGGAACGGCTGGCCAGGGCCACAATGGCGCGGTCCAGAGGGTTGTTGTGCGTCTGCCTGGTCATTGCCTGACGCGAATCAGGGGCGTGGATTTGAATTCACAAGCCTGGCGGTGCAGCACGGCGAGGACGCCCAGCAGGAAGCCGACGTGCAGGAAGAGATTGTTTACAAACAGGTTGTCGAAGAGGCTGTGGACGGCAAGGCTGGTCCACGCGCCGAGCAAGCCGACGACTACCAGTCGGGCTTCATCGTCTGGATGTTGGCGGGCGCGCAAGGTCAACATGACGATGACCAGCCACATCAAACACCATGCCGCCAGTCCTGTCAGGCCCGTTTCTGCCAGCTGGTTGAGCCAGAAATTGTGGGCGTGGCCAAGCGCTTCCGGCCAGTCGATCAGTCGATGCTGCGGATATGCGTGTTCATAGTTCCCCAGTCCAACGCCTGACCAGGGACGGGACGATGCCATGTTCAACGCGGCCTGCCAGTGCGCCAGGCGCTCGACGACTGCGTAATTCTCCGGGTTGATGTCGGCCCCGCGCATGTCCTCAAAGCCAAGGTAGCCCTCGGTCGAACTGGCAAGGCGTTCGCCCAGGGAAGCGGGCAATAGTCCGGTCGACCACAGCACTAGCGCCAGGACCAACACGCCGCCCGCAAGCTGCAGCCCATGTACAATTCGCCGGGGCAGGGCCAGCAGCGTCACCAGCATGGCGACGAGGAAGGCCATCCACGCCCCGCGGCTCCATGAAGCGATCAGCCCGGCCAGTATCAGGGCGGTCGGTAGGGCCCAGGCGCACAGGGAGAGCAGGTCGGCCTTGCGCCGGGTCCGGAACCAGCGCCTGAGGCCGGCCAAGATCTGGCACAGCGCGAGGGGAAGCAACAATGCCATGAATCCACCCAGCGGATTGGGTTGGCCGAAGGTGCCAAAGGCGCGAAAGAAGCGCCCGCCGACCAGTAAGTGCAGTGCGCCGCTGCCGCCGAAGAACTGGTACAGGCCCACGGTCGCGTTGACGGCGCCGGCCAACAGCAGGGCGCGTACGGGCCAGCGCCAGGCACGGACCTGCATGCTGTTGCCAACGACCAGAATGATCAGGGCTATCGACAGCCACTTGAGCCATTCACGTAGCCAGGCAGCGACGGAAATTGCGTTGATCAGGGAGAATCCGGCGACCAAAATGAAAATCAGGACCGGAACGACGACCGGCGATAACGTAAGTCGCGGCAGGCGCCGGCGCAGCGCAACGTGGTGCAGGCTCCAGACCAAAAACCAGGCGAAAAACAGGACCTGGCCGAGTTCCAGAGGGAGGGCCGGACCGGCCTCGGTTTGAATGAGCACGTGCAGCGGAGCCAGAATCAAAAGGGGAAACAACGCGGCCCGGGACGATACCAGACATGGCAGTGCCGACAGTACCAGCACGGTCCCTGTGAGCAGAAGGGATTCTGGAAGAAGAACAAGCGCCAGACCTGTCAGTACTGCCAGGATCAACATGGCAGGAACAATCTGGCCCGGCCCATGTATCCTACCGTGGGCAGCGGTCACATCACATTCCGGAAGAAATCAATGGTGCTGGCAAGTCCCTCGCGCAAGCCCACACGCGGCTCCCAGCCAAGCACCTTGCGCGCGCGGGCAATGTCTGGCTGGCGAGTCTGTGGGTCGCCGGTCATGCGCGAATCTGTCTTGAAAATGATCCCTGCCGGGTTGTTCGTCAATTCATTGACGACCATGGCAAAGTTCATGATCGTCATCTCTCGCGGATTGCCAATGTTCACCGGTTCGTGACAGGGCGTTTCGAGCAGGCGCCAGACGCCCTCGATCAGGTCATTGACGTACTGGAAACTGCGGGTCTGGGAGCCATCGCCGTATACCGTGAGGGGCTGGCCACGAAGGGACTGCAAGATGAAATTGGGCACAACGCGGCCGTCTTCCATGCGCATGCGTGGGCCATAGGTGTTGAATATGCGAACGATACGCGTATCGATGCCGTGAACGCGATGAAAGGCCATGGTAAGCGCTTCCGCGTAACGTTTGGCGTTGTCATAGACACCGCGCGGCCCAAGCGTATCGACGTGGCCGACGTAGCTCTCGTGCTGGGGATGCACCTTCGGGTCTCCGTAGACCTCGGAGGTTGACGCCAGCAGGAAGCGGGCGCCGCGGGCGCGCGCCAGGCCAAGGGCATTGTGCGTGCCCAGCGAACTGGCCTTGAGGGTCTGGATGGGCAGTTTGACGTAGTCGACCGGGCTGGCAGGCGAAGCAAAATGCAACACGACGTCCAGCGGACCCTCAAAGTCTATGTATCTTGTGACGTCGTGCTGGATGAAGCGAAAGGCCGGGTTACCTTCGAGGTGCGCAATGTTGGCGCGGTTCCCGGTGATGAGACTGTCCATGGCCACGACGTCATGTCCTTCGGCCAGGGCCCGGTCACAGAGATGGGAACCGATGAAACCGGCGCCACCGGTAATCAGCAGTCGCAACGCGTCCTCCGGAACTGGAACGGCGCGGGAAGTTTACCACACGAGCGTTGTTCAGTCGGCCCGCTTTTCGTCCATTCCTGCGTTGCATACCAGCCCGGGGAGCAGGACAAAGACATACACCAGGTCCTGGACGAACACACTGTTGTCCACCAGGCCATGCGCCAGAAGGCTGACCATGGAACCCGCGGCGCCGGCCAGCAGGACTCTTTCCTCACGTCGGGACACGCGGCGCAGGGCCCGGAGCGTCCCGTGCCAAAAAGTGGCAAGCAGGCCCAACAGGACCAGCGGGCCCGCCAGGCCCAGGCGGACCCAGAAGTCAAACAGGATGTTGTGTGGATGAGACAAATTGGGTTCGCGCCAGGCGTCCGGCAGAATCCAGATGTCGCGATAGGCGTACAAAAACTGGTCCAGGCCCAGGCCACGCAGGGGGTCGTCCCGCAACATGGCCAGGGTACTCTGCCACAGTTGCAAACGGATGCGTACCGTGCCACTGGTAAAATCGAGCAGGCGGGCGAAGCGCGGGCTGGTCGTCGTGAGAAAGGCGAAAGCGGCCGCACCAACCGCAGCCAGACCAAAGAGCGGCAGGATCGCAGGGCGCCGCCAATGGATCAGGGCGAGGGCCGCCAGCGACAGCGGCAGGCCCAGCAGCAGTCCCCCCGCGCTTTGCGTAAGCAGGAAGGCCAGCAGGCAAAAGGCGGCAGTCAGCAGCGCCAGCCAGCGACGCAGCCTCCAGGGACCCGAGAATGTCCAGGCCAGCGCGAATGGCAAACAACGACCGAGGAAAAGGGCGGCATTGTTGGGAGAGCCGTAGACGCTGACCAGTCGGCGAGCCCCACCTTCAGCAGTGATGACGCCTTCACCCCTGAAGAAGAGCCACAGGCCAATCAGGGCGACGAGCAACCCGGCCGCCAGCAGGGCGTCCACCAGCAGGGTTCGGGTCTTCAGGTCCCGCGCCTCGTGTCGGAAAATCAGATAGAAGAGAGCGGGCTCGACGAAGAGAACGCGCAATTCGGTCAGGGCCGGCCCGCTTTCTCTTGACCAGGTGAAAGCGAGCAACCCGGACAGAAGCCACAACAGCAAGAGCAAATCCAGTGACTTCACTGCGCGAACTCGAGGACCAGACTGTGGCCTTTCGAGCTGTCCCTTCTGCTGTTGCGCCCAACGCAGCAGCTGCCGGCCGCTCCATGCCAGGGCGGTAAGCAGGATCATCACCTCCGCCAGTGGAAAGGCGTAGCGGAAGAGCTGGAGCGGAAACAGGTAGAAGGGCGCCCAAAAGACCGTGAGCATCAGTCCCAGTGCCGGACGATTGAAGAACAATACAAAAAGCAACAAGAGGGCCACGAGGGTGATCAACGGCCCCGGCTGCAGGAGGACCAGCCCGGCAGTGAAGACGGCCAGCAATGGGTGCAGCGCTTCGCGCCGGACGATTGCCGGTAGCGCGTCTCCCCAGGTGAACAACATGCCGACCATCAGGATGAGCGATGCAAGAACGCCTACAAGGGGCTCGGGCCCAAAGGCAGGAGAGGGCAATGTGCTTGCCAGGCGATCCAGCAGCCTCTGCCACGCCAGGCCCCTGAGCGACTGGAGCAGGGCAAGAGTCGACACCGCGGTTGCCAGCAAACCGGCGCTGATTTGCCGCTGCCAGCCCGCTGCAGGATCGCCCTGGCCGACGGCGAAGCCGACCAGTGGCCAACGTGGCTGGCGTTCCTGCGCCACCAGATCAACTGCCGCAAGCGTCAGGCGATGCGGACCGGGACCCAGGTCGCGGGCCAGGGTCACGAGCTGTTCCCTGGGTTGACGGGTCGCGCTGGTCAGCGTGAGGTAGGCCTTGCCCCCCGGATCACGGGGCAGGGCGTTGGCCGGTTCGCCGTCGACGCTGGCGTAAAACCAGGCGACAAAATCCCCTTCCCGCAGCCGCAGTGCTATTTCCTCACCGACGAAGTCAAAGCGCACTTCGCTGTCATTGGACCAGCCGAAATCTGCGCCCTGAATGCCAAAGGACCACTGGCCGCTGTACTGCGCCCAGGGGCTGTCCACCGGGTGGAAACCGACCCCTGCGCCTCTGACGGGCAGGCGCGCTTCAAGTGCCGGCAGCAGGGGCGTCTCCTGATTATTGGCATCAACCAGTGCGAAACCCTGTTGGGGACTGTCAGCCGGGTGCGGCGGTTGCCAATGCTGCAGAATCATGGCCCCCATCCAGGGCCATTCCCGTTCCGCCCGTTCCAGCGCTGCCAGAGTCCACTCGCTGCGTTGATCGCTCGTCACCGCACCCCAAATCGATGGCGCGCTATCCCAGTCTTCCGGCAGGCTGTTCCAGCCCCAGGCGCTGGCATGCATGGGCTTGTCGCCATCGCCATGGCGCGTCATGAGTTCGCGCAGGGCGATGATGCGCGAAAAATTCAGGTGGTCCGGCGACACGCGGCGGTCGTCCGGTGAAGTATCGAAGCCATAGGGCTTGGCCGCGACGACGTCCATCCAGTCGGCGGCACCGAGCGCGTACAGCGACGCCAGATAGTCGATGTCGCTGATGTTGCGTGGCCCCCGCTCTGTCGTAGGTGCCAGCGCCGCAGCGATGACGGTAGCTTCGGCATCCGCGTCGCGAATGGCCAGCCAGGCGGCCTGAAGCATTTTCAGGTAATGCGCCGGAGAGGGGTCCAGTAGCCCCCATGCGTCTGCCAGGTTGGGTTCGTCCCAAATCTGGTAATGGTCGACTACATCGCCATAACGGCGCGCAAGGGCCTGGGCAAAGGCGGCGAAGTCGGCCGGGTCTCGCGGCGGGGCCGACACATGATCAACATTGCGGGCAAAGGCGGGGGAATTCAGCAAAACGGCGACCAGCCGCATTTGCGGATAGTCGGCAAGGGCGGCGACGATTTTGTCCGCCTTGTCCCAGTCAAATACACCCTGCTGCGTTTCAATCTCGTTCCACCGAAATTGCTGTCGCACCCAGGTGATGCCCGCCCTGTCCATGCGGGAGAGATTCGCATGAAGCTCGTCCGCGACGTATTGCCCCAACTCGACGTTGACGCCGAGCCGCGGCTGCAGCGGGGGGAGTTCCGGCGTTTGTGTGGCATTAACATGCCCGCGGAGCAGGCGATCGCGTTCGGCAACGGTTACCAGCGTTGCCACCAGGCTGCCGGCGAACGCGGCCAGCGAAACAAGGACCAGAATCGACCGACGCATCAGCGAGACCACTCAATGCGGGAAACGTCGCCGGAGAATGGAAATGGCCATGCCTCGGCGCTGTCGACGTCGACCAGCCAGAGTTGTTCCTGCCAGGTAAAGGCGAGCAGCCGCGCATCTGCGCTCCAGGCTACTTGCTGTGGTTCCAGGCCCGGTCGCCCGGCTTCCGGGAACAGCAGTCTCTGATTGCTCCCGTCGCGATCAAGAATCATCAGGTCGTGACCGGCGCGCGATCCGGGGCGGTCGGGGTCCCTGGCCTGCAAATGGGCCAGCAAGCCGGAATCGCGTAGCGGCGCCCAGGCCGGTGCGGGGCAGGGCCCAAGGTTTGCCACCAGCGGGACCTGCAATTCACTTTTCCAGTCGATGATGGAGAGCGTTGAAGGCGCATCCAACCCCGCCGGCGAAGCCATCGCGACGAAGCGGCTGTCCGGGGACCAGACCGGAGCATGACTGGCGCAAGGGGCCGACGCGCCCCCAAAGCCGGTTCGGCCCGATGACAAGGCGAAATTGCTGCCGTTCATGTCCGTTATTCCAATTGAGTCCCCACGCACCCAGGAGAGCTGGCTGCCCTCGCCCGACCAATTGAATCCTGTGATGTCGGGTTGCGCCCCGTTCTCCGGTGTCGCAGTCAGCAGTTCGCGGAAGGACAATACCTCTCCGGAATCGGGATCGATGCGCAAAAGCGAGACGCTGTTCTTCGCTGTTCCGTCGATATAGGCAAATTCGACGGCGCTACCTGGCCTCCAGGCGGCATGCAGTACGTTCTCCGGCAGCAGCGGAACAACATTTGAAGAATTGTCCAGGTCCGGGATGAGCCATAGTGTATTGCTTTCCGCATTGTTTCGGTCTTCAATCTGTTTCCTTGTGTAAAGCAGGCCGTGTCCGTCATTTGAAAGCGAGAGTACCCTGCCATCCAGGTTTCCGGCCCGCGTCAACTGGCGCACCTGGTTGCTGTCCCCGCGCGCCAGCCAGGCGTTGCCATCGCTCAACCAGACCAGGGTCCCGGGAAAGTAAAGCGGCACCACTTTAGTCCTGGCGTCCTTCTGCCAGAATTCATCAACCGCTTCGCGAATGATGACACGGCTGGTCTCCACGCGGCCCCGCTCGATTCCGTCCTCAAACAGAATTCGATGGCAGCGTTCTTCCTCTCCCGGCAAGCCGGTCTGTACGCGTCGGGCGCCGCCGCTTGCAGTTTCCCCAGGTCCGACTACCTGAAAGGGGATGGGGTGACGCTGGCAGCGGTCCTCCTCAAGCACCCGGACGATCGTAATGCGCGTGTCGTCATGCAGCTTGGTGTCCAGCGGGGGTTCGATCCGATCGAGGGGGCCCGGCACGATATCCGCCTGTTCGAGCAGCGATGACACAGTAGTGGATGCCGGCACCAGAATGGAACGCTCCGAACCGTCGGCCAGCAACGTCACCAACAGGTCCTCTCCCTGCCGGGCGGGGCTACAGGAAAGTGCCAGCAGTGCAAGGGAATACAACAGTGCCGGCGCTGTCAGTCGAGGCAGGCGCATGGCGCAGGTTCCGGGGAAGTAGGGGCCAGTTTGCCTTTTGACGCCATTTGGCGCTCACCTTCCTGATCGCCTTCATGGTCAATCCCCGAAAGACTTCAGGGACGCCACATGCGGATTGCCAGGAAGCGCAGGGCATTTGCCTGATCCCTCATTTTCATCGTGAAGGGACCGTAGTTACGACAATAGTGAAACAATCCAGTGCCTGTATACGTATCATCCTGAAGAATCAAAGTATAACAGCCGCTGGCGTTTCTCGCGTTTCACGCGGATAATGGAGGGCGATTTCAGGGACTTGAGGACCTATGCGGCGACTGGCCACCCTTTTGTCAATGACTGCATTGCTGCTGACGGCACTGGCCCTGGCGGCACAGGTCGAGGTAGAGGTGTCTCCGGAAGCTGAAGAAGTGCCGGTTTCAGGCGTGGAACTGCCCTTGCGGCAGGAGCAACTCTTTCTGCTGACCGGTAACGTTCAGCGCCCCAACGCCCTGTACTGGTTCGCAGACTATCTCTATGCCGCCTGCACCGGTGATTCGACCCTGTACGAAATCAATTCGCGCGATGCCAGCACCCGACCCTACATCTATGGCGTACTAAATGCTCACTCCCTTCACGTTGATCGGGACAACTCCGGCATCCTGACCATCTGGGCGCCGGACTACGAGCGCGACGCCCTGTTGCGCATAACCCGCAGCGGTGTGCGTGAGGTACGGGGCGATCTTGACGGACCCTGGGGCATCGCGGCGTTGGGCGAACAGGATTTCCTGGTCACCAGTCTGAAACAGGACCGGGCCATGCTGATTTATCGCGGCGGCGCCGCGCGCGAAGTGATACAGGGTCTGCGCTCACCAACGGGGATCGCCCTGGACGAGGAACGCGTTTACGTGGCCAACACCGGCAGCGCCCGCAGGGCCATCGAATGGGCGCCGCGCGACGACGTGCTGTCCGACAGTGGGGTACCGGCGGTAACGCGCCCTCTGGTGTCCGGCCTGCAAAACGCCACCAGTCTGGTGCTGGCCGAGGACGGCTGGCTTTATTTCTCCCATTCCCTGGGCACTCGCGGTGTGGTCAGCAGGGTTCAACCGGAACGTTGCAGCAGGGATGAAGGCTGTAGCAACGAGGATGTCGAACAGGTCCTGTTTACGGACCTGGAAGCGCCGCTGGCCGGGCTTACGATTTCGCCCGACATGCGGGTGTTCGTGCACAGCATGTTCAGCCCGGATATCTATTGGGCCCGCCTGCCGGCAGCGGTCGAGGCTCAGGAGTCCTCGCCGGGGTAGTTTCGGTAGCGACGTTCAACGAAGCCGACGGCCAGCATGCCGAGGAAAGTCAACAACAGGTAGATCAAGGCTGTAACGGCATACGTGGGCCTGTACCGAAAGTTCGAGCCAGTAGTGATTTTGGCAATTTGAGTGACGTCTCGGATTCCGAGGACGGAAACCAACGCCGAGTCTTTAATCATGGCGACCAGATCGTTGCCCAGGGGCGGCAGAATGCGACGAATGGCCTGCGGCAGAATGACGAATCGCATCGCCTGGAACCAGGTCATTCCAAGGGATCGGGCAGCCTCGCCTTGACCCGTCTCAATGGACTGGATCCCCGCGCGAACTGTCTCAGAGATAAAAGCGCCGTAGGTGATTGCCAGAGCGACCACCGCCGTTTCCCATGAACTGCCGCGAATCGTGATGTCCGCGCCAGTCACCTCGTTGAACCAGTCCCGTACGGCCGGGATTATCACGAATGCAACGATCAGTATCACAATCAACACGGGCAGACCGCGCATGATCGCCACATAGAGCGACGCCAGGTTGTAAAACACCAGATGCAACAGGCTGGCAACCCGGCCGACACGGCCCCTGCCGGGGCGGGGGGCGCTGGAACGGATCATGCCGACAACCAGACCGATGAAAATAGCACTGACGTAGGCAAAGCCGGCAACGCGCAGGGTCATGGCGATGCCGAATTTCAGTTTGCTGAATGCGTCGGAGTAGATGGCATCTGCGGCAATGCTGATGGCGATGAGGACGCCGACGACGACCATCGTCAGCGCCCACCAGGGGAAACTGTAGAGCCAGTCTACGGGCCCGACCCGGGAACGCGACTCCCGCGCGGCGATTTCAAGCGAAGTGCCCTCGAAACCCGGCCTGTGGTGCGGCGCCATGGCGTTGGATCAATTCGCCCGGGTCAGGCCCGTCCTGACGCCTGCTCAGGCGCCAAGGAACCACTTGTTGTTGATGGCCTCCAGCGTGCCGTCCGCGCGCATGGAATCGAGACCGGCGTTCATGGCATCGCGCAGCTCCGAGCCGAGCGGGAAGATGAAGCCCAGTTCTTCTTCGGAGGTCAGCGGATCGCCGACGATCTGCAGCAGGTCGGCGTTGA
>DAOUIB010000295.1:0-4444 GCA_034428275.1 Anaerolineae bacterium | reverse complement strand
AGACCGCCACTTTCGCCCGCGACTGGCTGGGTATCCCGGCCACCGGCCAACAGATCAAAATGCGCTACATGGACTTCTGGCGCGTGGAGGAGCGCGACGGCGTCCACAAGCTCGCGGAAAACCACGTGCTGATCGACATCCTGGGCGTGCTGGAGCAGGCCGGCTACGACGTCAACAAGGTGCTGCGCTTCGTCGGCTCGAAGCCGCCCGAATTCTTCGAACAGCAGGACGGCGAGGCGGGTGACTGATGTCCCCCAGGGTCATACCTGACGAGCGCGCCGCCGACCCGTTGAAAGCCTTCACGCCCCTTGACCAGAGCCGCAACCTCGCCAACAAGCGCCTGGTGCAGGCCGCCTGGCAGGACCTGACGCTGGCGCCAGTGGAGCAGCTGGGCCGGGTCCTCGCCGCCGTCTACTGCGAGGACGCCGACTTCCACGGCACGCACCCGGTCAACGACCTGACCGGCCCGGAGGCCATCCGCCACGAGTTTCTGGAGCCGCTGCGCCTGGCCCTGCCCGACGTCGAACGGCGCGAGGGCATCCTCGCCGGCGGCGTCTACCGGGGCCGCGAACTGGTCGCCTGTTACGGCCACTACCTCGGCACCTTCGCTGAAGACTGGTTCGATATCCCCGCCACGCAGCAGATTCTGAATGTGCGTTTCTGCGAATGCCACGAATTGCTGGACGGGAAGATTCGCCGCAGTTACGTCTTCATCGACTACCTCGATCTCATGCGCCAGGCCGGTTACTGGCCCCTGGCCCCGTCGTCGGGGCGCGAGGGCGTCTGGCAACACCCCATGAGCAATGACGGCGTGATCCTCTGCCCGCAGGACGAGGCGAGGTCGCGCCGCAGCCTCGACCTCGTTATGGCCATGCAGACCGCCATGGGTTGGTACGGCGGCGGCGCTCCCACGCGCGCCAACCTCGACGACATGCAGCAGCGGCGTTTCTGGCACCCCTGGATGCTGTGGTACGGGCCGGCCGGCATCGGCAGCACACGCAGCATCGACAATTACGAGCAGTACCACCAGATTCCCTTCCTCGTCGCCTTCCCCGACCGCGGCAAGCTGCAGGACGTGGGCTACAGCGGCCATTTCATCCGCATCGGCGACGGCGACTACGCGGTCACCGGCGGCTGGGGGCACCTCCTGGCCACGCATACGGGCGTCGACTGGCTCGGCCTGGCGCCGACCAACAGGGTCGTCAACATGCGCGTGATGGACTTCTACCGCTGCGATACCGACGGGGCCGGCGCGACCACCCTGCGCGAGAACTGGGTGCCGATCGACATCCCGCACTTGCTGCTGCAGATGGGCGTGGACGTCTTCGGCCGCATGCGCCACCAGTTCCGCCAGAGGGGCGCCATCAGCGCCAGCGACTTCCTGCTGCGCGACCCGGCCTGAGCGCGCTGCCGAAGCCGGTGGCCCTGTATATCTGCCCCCGGAAATATCCTGCCCCGCGTCCTGCGGCTAACGGTTTCTGTCCGGCACGAAGAGCGCGATGGCCAGGCCGATGGGGCCCAGCAGGAAGCCGAGCAAACAGCCTGCCACGCGCGATTGCCCCCGATTTGCCAGAATGTTGCCCGCCACAATGCCACAGACCAGCCAAATGAGCGGCAGGATCAATAATTCCACGCTTTACTGCTCCCTTTCACCCGCTCCCCTATTCTGGAGCCCGCGCCCGTCCCGCGCAAGTGACACGGCGCATCCCGCTCGACAGCGCGGCAACAAACGTGGCACACTACGCTTTCCGGCGGCGCCGGAAGCTGTATTGACGGCACATCCACCCCAGGGAAGGCGGCGACATGAAGATCACTGACATTGAACTGCGACAGTACCGTTGGGAGCGGGGCGCGGCCATCCGCAACGGCAAACACGTTTATACCCACAGCGGCCTGAATCTGATCTGCGTCCATACGGATGAGGGCGTCAGCGGCTTCGGCTGGGCGCACAAGCCGCAGACGATGGGCATGGCCAAAGTGACCCAGGGCTTGCTGGAATACTTCAAACCGCATGTCATCGGCCAGGACCCCTTCGATTACCGTCGCATCTGGGAAACGCTGTGGGAACCCAAACTGGTCGGGCGCCGCGGTATCACGACGCGCTCCATCAGCGGACTGGATATCGCCCTCTGGGACCTGATGGGGGTGGCGACGGGCAAGTCCGTCCACAAGTTGCTGGGCGGCTTTCGCGACCGCGTGCCCGCCTACATCGCGGGCGGCTATTACGAAGAGGGCAAGGGACTCGCCGGCCTGGCCGCGGAAATGGAAGAGAACCTGAGGCTCGGCGCCAAAGCCGTCAAGATGAAGATCGGCGGGGTCCCGATCCATGAGGACGTTGAGCGCGTGCGCGTCGCGCGCGAGACGATCGGCGACGGGATCAAACTGATGGTGGACGCCAATTGCGCCTACAGCCTGCCCGAGGCGATCAGCATCGCCCGCAAGATGGAGCCTTACGACGTATTCTGGTTTGAAGAACCGATCGCGCCGGACGACTACCGCGGGCACGGCAAACTGGCGCAGGCCACCGCGATCCCCATCGCCACGGGCGAAAACGAATACACGCGCTACGGCTTTCGGGACCTGATCGCCGCCGACGCCGCGGCGGTCTTCAACGCGGATGCGCAGGTCCTCGGCGGCATTACGGAATTCATGAACGTCGCCGCCCTGGCGGCCGCCCATGATCTGCAGATCGCGCCCCATGGCGACCAGGAGGTGCATCTGCACCTTGTCGGCGCCATCCCCAACGGTCTCATCGTCGAGTTCTATCGCGAGACCGTCGACATGAACCGCGCCAGGATGTTCCAGGAAACATTGACCCTGGATGAAGACGGCTGGTTGACCGTTCCCGATCGCCCGGGACTGGGGGTCACGCCGAATTTCGAGTTCCTGGAGCGCTTCCGCATCAACTGACGCGCGCGCCACGCGCCACTACGACCACCTCGCCACCGGCGGCCGTCGACCAGGCGCGGCGGAGGACGACCTTGCGGTGGTCGACCCGCAGCTGCGTCTGCGCGTGGCGGATGCTTCGGTATTTCCGCTGCAGCCGGGTGTCATCCCCGGTCTGACGATCGCCATGCTGGCCGGGCGCCGCGTGGCGTGGATGTTAGAGGACTAGAGAGAGCCCTGCCATTCTTCAAACAAATCATGCTGCCGATTTTCGAAATCGTCGATGATGCGTCGGGCTGCCTGATGCCAGTCCCGGTAAGTCGCTTCATTCCTCGGTTTGTCTGACAGGAACAGGGGAATAACCGCTCCTTCTGTTTCATCAATCCTGTAAATCATCCGATGGTTCCCGACTCTCAGACGCCGGATTGCACCCGGCGCTCCGAGATCGCCGGTGCCTTTCAGAGGAGAATGCTTGCTTCCCGGCCCATGTTCCAGTCTGTTAAACGCATTGATCAGTGGCTGGTTCAATGACCGGTAGCGGCGCAGTATCCTGGAGACGCGGGCCTGGAATTCCCTGTGCAGCAGAACTTTAAACAAGGTGTTCCAGAGAGCGGATCTTTCGCAACTTGCTGGTGTCAAAGCGACCTTCAGCGACGGCCCTGTCCAGCCGTACCATGGCCTGCAGAAACTCCGGATTCAGCATCATGTCGAGTTCTTCCGCCAGGTCATCGTCCAGCGCGACGCGAACAGGCCGTCGGGACGTCTCGCGCATTAACACCCGTCCACAGCGCAGACCCTGCAGGCGTGGATCAGCGCCCAGAAGCCCATTCAACCTGCCCTGTTTCAGTCTGCCGAACTCCGCCACGCTGGCGCGCAGCGCGTCAGCGAGTTGTGGTAAACCTTCTTCATAGGCTTCGCAGAATTCGCGACAGGTTTCCGTGTCATGAGCTTTCCAGGTTGCGTCCCGCGCCGAACCGTTCGGAGTCACACGCCGCACAATATCGGTCTCAAACATGTGCAGCAGCCGCACCGAAGCGTCGCGGCTGAAAGGCCCCTCTTCCGTAAAGTGAAAGGTGAAGGGTTTCGGTTCGACGTCGCGCGTGGCGAGGTACAAGACCTTCTGCAAATGCCGGTCATTGTCCACGCCGTCCGGGAACTGCGCGATCAGGTAAATCAGCGTCAGGCGCTGAAAGGTCTCGCGGTCGATTATCGAGCTCATCTCACTCGCTCCCTCTCCCCTCGCCAGTGTAGCACAGCCCCGGGGCCGCAGTGCCATGCCGGCCAGGCGCCGCGCGGCGTGGCTGTCGGGGGTTTAGAGGTCGCCCTGCCAGATTTCGAATTCATCAACATTGTGTGACCGGTAATCGAAGGTGATTTCCGTGGCGGCGCCCTGCCAACCCAGGTAGCTGTCCTCGCTGCGAGGCTTGCTCGACAGGAAAACCGGGATGATTCGTCGCTTCTGTTCGTCAAGAAGATAAATCAGTCGATGCCTGCCGACCCGGGTTCGAAGGAACAACCCCTGCAATTCAGGATCTTCAACGTCGCGCATCATGACCTG
>DAOUIB010000294.1:0-11042 GCA_034428275.1 Anaerolineae bacterium | reverse complement strand
TGACGCCGCCCGCCGGCCGCTGCGCCCGCATCCGCCGCGCCGCGGCCTGGGTGCAGAGGAAGGGCGCGCGCAGGTTGACGGCCATCGTGCGCTCCCAGTCCTCGAGGCTGACTTCCTGCAGACGGCGCTGCTGGAAAAGGGCGGCGCTGTTGACCAGGATGTCGAGGCGGCCGAAGTGAAGCTCCAGCCCCGCGAAAAGGTCCTCGACGCCTGCCGCGTCGCCGAGGTCGGCCCGCTGCGCCGCCGCCCGCACCCCCTGCGCGCGGATGGCGCCCAGCGTCGCCTCGACGCTGGCGGGATCGCTGCTGTGGTAGTGGATGAGGACGTCGGCGCCACCGGCCGCCAGTTCCAGCGCGATCGCCTCGCCGACGCGTTTGGCGCCGCCGGTGACCAGCGCGACCTGGCCGGCCAGCGCCGGTGTCATGTGTAGCCGGTGGGCGGGGCCGCCAGCAGGTAAAGCATGGCCGCCAGCGCGATCAGCAGCGGCAGGATCAGCACCCAGGTGAAGAGGCGACTGTCCGTTTTCAGGTGCATGTAGTACATCACCACCAGCGTGGCCTTGATGACCGCGAAGGCCAGCAGCAGCGGGATCAGCAGCACGCCCTCCGGCAGGCCGCCGATGAGGATCTCGATCACCGTCGCCACGGCCAGCAGGCCGAAAACGACGGTGTAGATGCCGCCCTGGACCGTGATCTCGCGACCGAAGATGGTGGTGGTGTCGCTGAGGAAGGCCTCGTGCGCGTCGTGTGAGCCCTGCTGTTCGTCCGTCATCGGCCGCCCTCAGATCAGGTAAATGATGGTGAAGAGGAAGATCCAGACGACATCGACGAAGTGCCAGTACAGGCCAAAGATCTCGATGCCGAGGTAGTTGCGCGCGTTATAGACGCCCTTGCGCGCCTGCTTCATGACGTACAGCGCCCAGAGCACGCCGATGATGACGTGCGCGCCATGGAAGGCCGTCGGCGCGTAAAAGCGCATGCCGTATTCGTTGCCCAGATGGATGCCGGCGTGTCCCAGCTCGGTGTATTCCACGCCCTGCAGGGCGACGAAGATCGTCCCCAGCAGGGCCGTCAGCCCGATCCAGCGCACCGTGCCCTGCGGGTTGTCCTTCTGCGCCTCGCGCAGGCCCAGCACCATGGCCCAGCTGCTGGCCAGCAGCAGGAAGGTGTTGATGCTGACCAGGGTCAGGCCCAGCTCCTCCTGCACGTGCTGCACCGACTCGGCGTTGTTCAGGCGGTAGACGGCGTAGACGGCGATCAGGGTGCCGAAGATGACCACTTCCGAGGCAAGGTAGAGCCACATGCCCAGCTTGTAGTTGTCGATGGTCTCCGCCGAGGGTGCCGCCGGCCCGTGATCCAGGGTCGCTTCGCTCATGCGCTACCTCGCTTACTGCAATGCGTTGGGCAAACGCCGCAACTGAATGGCCGCCCAGCCGGCGCCCCGTCCCAGCCAGTCCTTCAGGAACTTCGGCCGCAGCACCAGCGCCGTGATCATAAGGGCGTTGCCGGCCGAGATGCCGAAGAGCAGGGGCGGCGCGAAGGGCACCACCAGCCCGATCAGCACAAAGTAGAAGAGTGGCAGCAAAATGCCGGAAACGATCGTGAACCAGAGGGCGGCGCGCATGCCCGTCGCCGCCAGCGCCAGCAACAACACCAGGTTGAAGACGGCCGCCGTCGTCGGGTTGAACTGGCTCACGATCAGCCAGATGACGACAAAATCGATGACGTTCAGGGTCAGGCCCACGACCGTCAGAATCACCAGCGCGCGGATGACCCAGGCCCAGTGCAACTGCCGCGCCACGACGCGGATGACCAGGCCCAGCAGCAGCAGACTCCAGGTGAACACCGCCGCCGCGCCGATGAAGAAGGACAGCGTCACAAACTCGTTGGTGACCGGCGTGCCCACCAGGCGGTCCATGGCGGCGAAGACGGCCACCACCGCCGCGACCAGGATCCCCTGGCGCAGCAGCGCGGGGGTGTCGCCCGTCGCGTCGCCGGACAGCAGTTCCCGTTGCAGCGGCGTGTGCCCGGTGTCGCCGACGGTCTTCACGCCGTTGTGCAGGGCGTGCATCAGCAGGCCGAGGGCGCCGGCCGCGACGGCCAGCGACACAAACATGAAGAGGGTGAAAGCCACCAGCAGGGTCAGTTGCGTCATTTCGAAGGTCGCTTCGCCCAGGTGCAACTGCACCACGCCGATCGAGGCAAAGTCCGCCAGCGGGTCGCCGGAAATGCGCAGGCCGGGGCCGTCGGGCAGCAGGGCAAAGGCGGCGATCACGACCAGCAGCAGGATCAGCAGCGAACTGCTCAGCCACAGCCAGCCGCCGAGCACGCGGTCCGGGTCGACTTCGGCGTCGTCATCCGCCTCTTCGTGGGCGTGCTCCTCCTCGCCCTCTTCCGGCTCGTGGGCGTGCGTATTCATCAGCGGGTCGAAAGCGCCCATGCCGTAGATGAAGCCGGCGGCCGCCAGCGTCGTGCCCAGCACGATGCCCAGCTGCGGCTCCATGTAGGGCTGCAGGCTCTGCAGGTAGCGGATCACCACCAGGAGGCCCATACCGGCCATAAAGCCGAGGATGCCCATCGGCAGCGCGCGGCCCGGTCCAGGTTGCATTCACTCCTCCTTCAGCGGCGCAGCGGCCCGGCTCAGATCAGATACAAAACCGGGAAAAACAGGAGCCACGCGACCACGACGAAATACCACAGGCTGGTCGCGCCCTCCGCCGGCCACAGGTTCTGCGCCGAGACGCGGCCGGCGGCTGCGCCCCGCGCAATCATACTCATAAACAGGCCGATTGCCAGCGCATGCAGCAGATGAAAGGCCGTCATCATGCGAAACACGTCGCTGTAAATGCCTGAGGTCGGAATGCTCAGCCACTCATAACCCATCACCAGCACGAAGAGCGCGCCGAGCCCCAGCGCCGCCCGCCACTGCCTGCGGAAGACGGCCCGCCTGCCCGCCGCCAGGTTTCGCGTCGCTGCCCGCGCCAGCCAGGCGCTGGCCAGCAGGCCCAGGGTCACCAGGCCGGGAAGCAGCGCGGAGGGCGCGCTCACGCCCGGCGGCGGCCAGCTGGGGTGGTTGCCGCGCAACTGCCAGTTGACGATGACCAGGCAGACGAAGACCAGGATCCAGGAGATCTGAAAGATGGTCATCCCGGTGCGCCGGTTGCGTTGCTGCAGCAGCTCCGCGGGCGTCAGTGACTCTTGGGACATGGCCGTTCCGTCACGCCCCGGCGCTTTCCTCAGGCGCCGGGAAGCGCCGGTCGACCGCGTCGAGGTAGGGGCCGGACTCGTCGGAACCGTAGCCGTAGGGATCGTCGAAAGGCACCGGGTCGCCGCGGAAGTTCCAGGGCGGCGGCGGCGAGGTCGTGGCCCACTCCAGGGTCAGGGCGCGCCAGGGGTTGCCGCCGACGCGTTCGCCATGGTTCAGGCTGCGCAGGATGTTGTACACGAGAATCAGCGACGAGATGCCCAGCAGGAAGGCGGCGAGGCTGATGACGGTGTTGATGTTGGTGAACTGGGGATCGTACATGGCCACCCGTCGCGGCAGCCCGAGGGCGCCGGCGATGTGCTGCGGCACGAAGGTGAAGAAGGTGCCGATATAAGTCGTCACGAAGTGCAGCTGGCCCAGACGCTCGTTCATGCGCCGGCCGGTCACCTTGGGGAACCAGTGGTAGATGCCGGCGAAGATCAGGAAGACGCTGCCGCCAAAGAGCACGAAGTGGAAGTGGCCGACCACGAAGTAGGTGTCGTGCAGGTGAATGTCGATCGGCACGGCCGCCAGGAAAATGCCGCCGATGCCGCCGAAGACGAAGAGCGTGATGAAGCCCAGGGCGAAGAGCATGGCCGAGGTGAAGCGAATCTTGCCGCCCCAGATCGTGCCCAGCCAGCTGAAAATCTTGATGCCCGTCGGCACGGCGATGATCATTGAGGTGATCATGAAGGGGATGCGCAGCGCCGGCTGCAGGCTGGTGAACATGTGATGCGCCCAGACGGTGAAGCCGACCAGCGCGATCGACATGCTGGAGAGGCCGATGGCGCGGTAGCCGAAGACCGGCTTGCGCGCGTGCACCGACAGCACCTCGGAGACCATGCCGAAACCGGGCAGGATCATGATGTAGACGGCCGGATGGCTGTAGAACCAGAAAACGTTCTGCCACAGCAGGACGTCGCCGCCGCTGCCGGGGTCAAAGAAGCTGGTGCCCGCCGTGCGATCGAGGATCAGCAGGGTCAGGCCGCCGGTGAGGAAGGGCGTCGCCAGCACCTGGATGATGGCCGTCGCCAGCACTGCCCACACGAAGAGCGGCATTTTCCAGAGGGTCATGCCCTCCGGGCGCATGTTGCGGATGGTGACCACAAAATTGATGGCGCCCAGAATCGAGGAAACGCCCAGCAGGTGCAGCGACATGGCCCACATCGTCTGCCCGTCCGGGCTGAACAGCGTGCTCAGCGGCGGATAGGCGGTCCAGCCGGCTTCCGGCGGGCCCACCAGCCAGCCGGCGATCATCAGTACGCCCGCCGGCGGGATCAGCCAGAAGGCGAAGGCGTTGAGCCAGGGGAAGGCCATGTCCTTGGCGCCCAGCATCAACGGCACCAGGTAATTGCCGAAGCCGGCCATCATCGGGATGATCCACAGAAAGATCATCACGGAGCCGTGAATCGTCATCAGGGCGTTGTACTGCGTGCCGTCGGCCATCAGGTCCAGCGCGGGCGTCAGCAACTCCCAGCGGATGAGCATGGCCATCGTGCCGCCCACGATGAAGAAGAAGAGCGACGAGACCATGTACTGCAGGCCGATGACCTTGTGATCCAGAGACCAGCGCAGCAGGTCGGAGGCGCGAATCGCCGCGCCCTCCGCGCTGCGGGTACCGAGGCCGGGAGTGGCGGTTATGGTGGCCATGGCGTCCCCCTTATCCCATTCCCATGTCTGTCATCATGTCGGGCAGCATGTCCACGTTACAGGCGGACTCGCCGCTGGCGGTCAATGTGCAGAGGTAGGCGACGATGTTCAGCGCCTCGTCCAGCGGCATGTAGTTGGCCTCTTCAGGGTCCTGATACTGGTGTTGCGGCATGAGGTTGTCGTAACCCGGCACCAGGAACTCGCCGGGGAAGAAGAGCGAGCGCAGCAGATAACGCTCGACTTCCATGCCCGGCACGCGCGTGGCGGCGCGGTCGGCCACGCCCTCAAGGTTGGGCGCGACGATGGCATCCCAGCCCAGGGCCTCCAGGCTGTGGCAACCGGCGCAGGCGTAGAGCCCGGCCACGCCACCGGCGGTCATCAACAACTCGCCGCCCTCGGCCGGGTCATCCGGCGGGTTGAGGATGATGTAGGCCTCGTCGTCGAACCAGTCGAGGAAGCTGGCCTCGTCCTCGTGCACCACGATGCTGGCGTGCATGTCGCCGTGGCCGCTGCCGCAGAGCTCGGCGCAGACCACCGGGTACTCGCCGGCCAGAATCGGCGTGAAACGCGCTTCGGTGCTGCGCCCGGCCAGCAGGTCCTGCTTGATGCGCATCGAGGGCACCCAGAAGGCGTGGTTGACGTCGGCCGTCTCCAGATGGAGGACGACGGGTTGCCCAACCCAGGTGTGCAACACGGTCGAATTGACCCGTTGCGTCTCGCCCGGGATGTCATAGGAGAAGGACCACAGGAAACGGGCGCCGCGCGCCTCCACCACCTGCGGGTTGTCCTGCGCCGTCGTGATGTTGACCCACACCTGGAAGCTGATGATGCTCAGAATGACCACGGTGATCGACGGGATCAGCGTCCAGACGAATTCCAGCGTGCTGTTGCCGTGCATGGCGACGCCGTCGCTGTCGTCGCCGGGGCGGGCGCGGAAGCGAATGACGGAATAGATGACGGCGCCCTGCACCAATAGCCAGATGGACCCGCCCAGGGCCATCAGGATCTTGAAGAGTTCGTCCACCTGGACGGCCTCGGCGGAGGCCGCCGGCGGCAGCACCAGCGGGGTCGCCTCGGCAATGATCAGGCCGCCGACCACCAGCAGCACGAAGGCCACCAGGATCCAGACCACCGTCATCAGGCTGTTGCTGTTGTTGGATGCGTTCATGCGCTGCGGTCTCTCCGGGACGGCGCTCCCCAGACGCCCGCGGCGGGGCGGAGGGATTGTTCTATATTACACAAGTTCTGCCGCTGCGCAACGGAAAAGAAGAGTGGCGGGCATGGTGGATTTCAGATTTTTTGAGTTTGTACACAGATTGCGCAATGTTGTACGGGCGACTTATCAAGTCGCCCGCCTGCGGACATGATGTCGAGGCGGGCGATGGGGTAAGGCTGCGGGGCGTTCGCCCGGGTTCTCGCCCTCACCCTAAATCCCTCTCCCTCAGGGAGAGGGACTTTAACCGCACAGGGCTTGCTCCAGTTATTCTCCCCCTCTCCCTGACGGAAGGGATCCTGTCCCCCCAAGACGGCAATGGGTCTTTCAAAGGCTCGTTGGAGGAGGCAGGGAATCAAGTCTTTGTCGCCCTGTTTTTCTCCCCCTCTCCCTGAGGGAGAGGGGGTTGGGGGGTGAGGGCCGCCCTGCGGCGTTCTGGCCCGCACTCACCCCTCAACCCTGTCCCGCGTCCGACCTGTACCGCAGGGGCGCAATTCCATGTCGCCCGCCTGCGGACATGCCGATGAGGCGCGCGGTCCGATAGATCGCCCCTACACAGATTGGGGGAATGGGGAATGTTGTACGGGCGACTTGTCAAGTCGCCCGCGGATGCGCGACGTCGCCCGCGGATACATGATATCGCCCGAGGACGTTGCGGGTTACGGCGGGCGACTTGATAAGTCGCCCGTACATTGGGGCGTTGTTGTTGTGGCGTCAATTGAATCGCCGCAGCAAATCGTCCTCGACCTGCGCCAGCGCCGCCTCCACCTGCGCCAGTTGCACCTGGCCGTCGCGGATCGGCAGCAGGCCCTCGTAATGGTCCTCGATGCGCAGGAAAAAGCTGCCCTCCACCGGGTAGGCGACGCCTTCGCGCGCGCCGAAGAGCAGGGCGTGCAGGCAGCCGATCATCGAGCCCGCCTGCGAGCCGACCATGACGCCCACACCCCGCGCCAGCGCCGCCGCTTCCATCGCCTGCGCCTCGCTGAAGCCGTTGCGCGCCGTCTTGATGTTGAGAATGTCGAAGCTGTCCTGGGCCAGTTCGCGCTCCAGTTCCGCCAGGCTGAAGGCCGAGTCGTCGGCGATCAGCGGCAGCGGGCTTTCGGCGCGCAGGGTCGCCCGCTCCTGCAACTGCGTCACCGGCAGCGGCTCCTCGCACCAGCGAACGTCCAGTTGCGCCAGCGCCGCCAGACGCGCCGGGGCATTTTCCGCGCTGAAACACTCGTTGACGTCGGCGTAAAGCGTCACGCCGTCGCCGACCATGCCGCGCAGTTCGCGCAGGGTCTCCAGGTCGCGCGCGAAGGCCCGGCCCACCTTGACTTTCAGAACGCCCACGCCGGCGGCCACCGCCTCCTGCGCCTCCTGCAACACGGCCTCGCGCTCGCCGCTGCTGACGATGCTGCTGAGGCGAATGGTCGGCCGCGCGGCCTCGATCAAATGCGCCAGGGGGATGCCGCGCGAACGCGCCAGCGCGCCGTGCAGCGCCAGGTCCAGCGCGCCGCGGGCCGTGTGGTTGTTGCGGATGGCCGCCAGGGAGGCCTGCAGCCGCGTCAGGTCCGCGCGCTGCCGCACAACCTGGCCGACCAGACGCGGCGCCAACTCCTGCTCGATGATGGCGCAGATCGACTCGACCGTTTCGCCGTAGATGCCGGGCCGCGGCGGGGCCTCGGCGACGCCGCGCGCGCCGTCCGCCAGTTCGACGCCGACCAGCACGTGTACCGGTTGCACCAGGCTCTGGCCTGCACCCCAGTGCAGCGCGCGCTTCAGCCGCAGCGGAAATGGCTGGACGAGGACCCGCTCTACCGTCGTCATGGCGCTTCCCCGGCGAAGAGAAACTCGCCGACCGCGCGGGCCGCCCCTTCCGGCGTGAGTTCGTCCATGGCCAGGCAGCGATAGTTGGCGGCCTCGCCGCCCCAGGGGCGATCGCCGTAATTGCGCGCTTCGGCGGCGGCGATGGCCAGGGCGCGGGCGCTGATTTTTCCGGCGGCCAGCAGGCGCCGCGCCGCATCGCGTTGCGCAGCCGGCAGATGCCCCAGGTCCGCGTCTCCCGTCGCCAGCGCGTCGAAGGCGTCGTCGCGGCCGCTCAGACGTTGCAGGCGCGTGAGCGGGTCCAGCCACAGTTCCGCGATGCGCCAGCGGGGATGGCGACACAGGGCCTCGCCGATCTCGCGCGCGCCGCGCAGGCCTTCGTTGAGCAGCGCTGTTTCTCCGTCGTGGCGATAATGCAGCCAGCTGAAGGCCGTCGCCGAGCCGCCATGGCAAATCTCCTGCGCGAAGCGTTGCGTCCAGCGAAAGCGCTCGCCGCGGTCGCGCACCGGGGCGATGGCCGCGCCGCTGTGGACCTGGGCCGCCGGGATGATGATCAGGTCGGCCAGGTCGCGGCGCGCGGGCAGGTCGTCACGGAACTGCCAGTGTCCGGCGCGGCGCAGGGCCGCCAGCGTGGTGGACTTGCCGCTGCCGGTCAGGCCGCAGAGCATGCGCAGCGGCAGGTCGGCCAGCGGCGTGTAGCCCGCTTCCGGCCCCAGGCGCACGTTCGGCCAGCGTTCTCGCAGGCGCGTCCGCAGCGCGTCGCCCAGGCGCGGCCAGACCTCGTTGACATAGAAGCTTCGGGCCGCGTCCGCGTCCATGGCGCTCAGGCGTGCAGGGGAGGCCGCCGCTGCCAGTCAGTGGCCTGCTCGTAGGCGTGGCCGACGCGCAGGGCCAGGGCCTCGCCGAGGGATGGCGCGATCAACTGGAATCCGATCGGCAGGCCCTCGTCGTCGAAACCGCAGGGCAGGTTCAGGCCGACGATGCCGGCCAGGCTGGGCGGCAGGGTGTAAATGTCCTGCAGGTACATCTGCAGCGGGTCGTCGCTGTTTTCGCCGAGGCGGAAGGCGGTGGTCGGCGTGGTCGGCGCGGCGATCAGGTCGACCTCGCGGAAGGCCTCGTCGAAGTCGCGTTTGATCAGGGTGCGCACCGCCTGAGCCTTGCCGTACCAGGCGTCGTAGTAACCTGCCGAGAGCACGTAGGTGCCGATCATGATGCGCCGCTTGACCTCCGCGCCGAAGCCCTCGCCGCGGGTGGCCCGCCAGGTGGGCCACATGCCGTCGCGTTCGACGCGCTGGCCGTAGCGCACGCCGTCGTAGCGCGCCAGGTTGGCGCTGGCCTCCGCCGGCGCGATGATGTAATAGGTCGCCACGCTGTGTTCGCTGTGCGGCAGGTCGACCGGGCGCAACGCCGCCCCCAGCTCTTCCAGCTGCGCGATGGCGGCGCACACGGCCCTCTCCACTTCCGGCTGCAGGCCCTCGCCGAAGTACGCCTCCGGGATGCCGACCTTCAGGCCGCGGATGTCGCCGCTCAAGGCCGCCAGATAGTCGGGCACCTCCGCCGGCAGACTGGTCGCGTCGCGCGGGTCGTGGCCGGCGATGACCTGCAGCAGGCGCGCCAGGTCCTCCACGCTGCGCGCCATCGGTCCCGGGCAGTCCAGCGAAGAGCCGAAGGCGATCAGGCCGTGGCGCGAACAGCGCCCGTAGGAGGGCTTAAGCGCCGGGATGCCGCAGAAGGCGCCTGGCTGCCGGATGCTGCCGCCGGTGTCGCTGCCCAGGGCCCCGGCCACCATGCCGGCCGCGACGGCCGCCGCGCTGCCGCCGCTGCTGCCGCCGGGCACGCGCGCCAGGTCCCAGGGGTTGTGCGTGGGGAAGTAACCCGAATTGGCGGTGGTGGAGCCCATGGCGAATTCGTCCATGTTGAGCTTGCCGGGGAAGACGGCGCCGGCCGCTTCCAGGCGTTCCACCACTGTGGCCGAAAAGGGCGGACGATAGCCGCGCAGGATATTGGAGCCGCAGGTGGTCTCGATTCCCCTGGTGGAGAAGACGTCCTTGATCCCCAGGGGGATGCCGGCCAACGGCCCTGCCGTGCCGTCGCGATATGCCTTGTCGGCGCGTTCGGCGGCCGCCAGCGCCAGCTCCGGCGTGAAGCTCAACCAGGCCCGCAGCTGCGGGTCCAGCGCTTCCGAGCGCTCGAGATACGCCTGCGTCAACTCCACGGCCGAGAGCTGCCCTTCACGCAGCAGCTTCAGCGTGTCGCCTGTGCCCAGGAAGGTGAGGTCGGCCAGGTCGTCCATCGTGAACGCGGGCTGCGGGCTAGAAATAGCCCTGCATCAGGCGCAGGAACCAGAAGGGCGTCAGGGCGCCGGAGACGTTGTCGTAGACTTCCGCCCAGGGCTTGATATCCAGCACGGGTGTGCCGTCGATGGCATCGAGGCGGCGCACGGTCAGCACGTTGTCGGCCACGGCGATGATTTCGGCGGCGGAGACGCCGATGCCGTTGGGGCGCACGCGGTCGCGTTGGGCGAATACGCCCAGTTCGGGCATGTCGGCGCGGTCCCGCGGGCGATGCACCAGGTCCTTTTCGAGGTCGAAGCTGGCCTCGTGCATGGAATAGACCACCATGACGTGCGACCACTGGTCGATACCCAGCAGGCCGGGCGCCAGTTCCGGCCGCAGGTGAATCTCGGCGACGACGTCGCCCCAGCTCTCGTCCAGGGCTTCCGTGACCGGTGAGCGCACCACGCCCACGGCTTCGATCTGCATGACCAGTCCTCGCTCTTGCCTGCGGCTCAGTGTAGCGACGCGCGCGGGTGGAGTCCAGACGGGGCGGGTTCACGTCCGCTGGCTGTGTGCCAGGCCCTCACCCCAAACCCCTCTCCCTGAGGGAGAGGGGCTTTAAACACAGATACGGATTTGCACTGACATGCATCTTCAATATCCCTTGTCAGAAAAGGATTCCCATGCTTTGGTCTTCAGGCGCGAAACAAGGCAGGGATAAATCAGCCGTCATTGTCTTTGTCCTTCACTTTCACTGGTCCGCGACGAGTCCTGCAGAACGAAAAACCTGGCCAGACGTGGCCGAAGACGCAATTCTCCCCCTCTCCCTGAGGGAGAGGGGGTTGGGGGGTGAG
>DAOUIB010000293.1:0-3728 GCA_034428275.1 Anaerolineae bacterium | reverse complement strand
AACTGACGATGGACCTCGTGCTGGCGGCCATGCTGCTGACCGAAGACATCGCGTCGCGGGTCGTGCTGCACCTCAAACAGCACCCCACCTTCGTCAGCGACGCCATCGTCGCCGACGTGCTTGACTTTATCGACCTGCTTGGTCGGCGCAGCCAGGACCCCGACGCGCAGCGACTCGGCGCGCAACTGGAGACGCATCTGCAAGGGGGTCGTCTGCGCTTGGCGCCGGACCCCTGGTGGAACAGCAGCCACTTTCTCTACGCCCTGCCGCCCCGCCTGCAAATCCCCTTCGCGGGCGCCCGTCTGACCCTCATCAAGGGCGACGCCAACTACCGCCGCATGGTCTACGACACGATCTGGCCGGCCGACACGCCGCTACAGGCCGTCGGCGGTCACTTCCCCTGCCCCCTGCTGGCCCCGCGTACGCTGAAAAGCGACCCGGTGGTCGGTCTGCCGCCCGGTCTGGCCGAGCGGCTGGACGGCATCGACGCCGACTGGCGCGTCAACGGCAAACGGGCCGTTTTACAAGGTACGTTGGCGCCTTAACGCCCTGTCTCGGTCCGCCTCGAATTCCCGCCAGGGTTTATCCTGGCGCCGTTTATGCTGGAACCGGTTTGTCCTTGCCCCGGCGAAGGGGCGAGGGCCAGGGTTTCAGTGTTTATGCTGAAACCGGCCAAGGTTTCAGTGTTTATGCTGAAACCGGCCAAGGTTTCAGTGCGCAGCGGAAGACCAACGCAGCTTGCTTCCCTGAAACTCAATCCGCCTTGAATTCTCGCCAGGGAACGAAACGCTCGCGGTAGACCAGGTCCTGCCAGTAGCGCCGCTTGCCCGGTTTCATCACGAACTGCGGGTTCGGCTGCGGGTGCCCCACACAGAGTACGATCCAGGGCGTGAAGCGATCCGGCAAATTGAGGATCTTGCGCAAGGCGGGCACGTTGAAGGAGGTCACCGGCCCGCTCGCCAGCCCCAGTGAATGCGCCGCCAGCGCCATGGTCTGCGCCGCCTGACCCACGTCCATCAGGAAGACCGGGTCGTCGGCCTCCTCGTCGATGTAGGTCGGGAAGTTGCGCCGGTCCACGCAGACGAAAATATAGGTCGGCGCGTTCGAGTAGATGCCTGGCGAGACGCGGCGAATCAACTCGATCAGTTCGGCGTCCTGCACCACCAGGAAGCGGTTGGGCAAGTGGTTGCTGCCGGTCGGCGACCAGCGGCCGGCCTCGAGGATGATCTCCAGGTGTTCCTCCGAGACCTGCTCGTCGGTCATTTCGCGCACCACGCGGCGCGTTTTAATATTTTCCAGCACCGGGTTGCTCATGACCTGGCTCCCGTCTGCTTCCCGACACGCAGGATATTGGCCGTCAAAAAAATGTCCGGCACCGGGTTGCTCATGCCGCACCTCCCGTCGTCAGACCGGCGCGCGCGGCCAGGCAATCGCCCAGGGCCTCGTTGAGCTCCACCACGATCGCCTTGTACTGGTCGCGCCGCCCGGTGACCGTGTGCGAGACCGGGATGCGCTCCAGCGCCACATCCAGCAAGGTGCGCACTTCCGGCGAGACGTCGTCGTAGACCATGGCCGCCAGGCGCTCGGCGGCGGTCAACTGGCGCAGGGGCCCGTAGAGCGCCGGCTCGCGCAGCAGCAGCAGCGAGCAACTCAGAAACAGCGCCGTTAACTCGACAACCTGGTCTTCCGTCAGGAATTTCTTTTCATCTTCCATGGGCAGCTCCTTCCCCTGCGCGGAGTATGACACGCCCCGCATACGGCGGCGACCCTTATGGTACACTGCCGCGCCATGAGCGACTGGATCCCCGTCATCGGCCTCGAAGTCCACGCCGAGCTGGAAACCGGCAGCAAGATGTTCAGCCCCTGCCCCGTGGTCGACAGCGTCGAGGCCGCGCCCAACAGCGCCGTCGACGTCGTCTCGCTGGGCCTGCCGGGCACGCTGCCGGTCATCAACCGCCGCGCCATGGAGTACGGCATGATGGTCGGCCTGGCGCTCAACTGCAGGATTCCGCCGCTCAACCGCTTCGACCGCAAGAGCTACTTCTACCCCGACCTGCCCAAGGGCTACCAGATCAGCCAGTACGAGCATCCCCTGGCCATCGACGGCCACGTCGATATCGGCCTGGCCGACGGCCGTTGCAAGCGCATCCGCGTGCGACGCGCCCACATGGAGGAGGACACCGGCAAGCTGACCCACGTCGCCGGTGGTTTCAGCCTCGTCGATTACAACCGCGCCGGCGTGCCCCTGCTGGAAATCGTGACCGAGCCCGACCTGGCCAGCGCCGCCGAGGCCGAAGCCTTCGCGCGCGACCTGCGCGCCATCCTGCGCTGGCTGGGCGTCAACAGCGGCGACATGTCGAAAGGCGTGCTGCGCTTCGAGGCCAACGTCAGTCTGCGCCAGCCCGATGACCCTGACTTGCGCACTCGCACGGAAATCAAGAACCTCAACAGCATCCGCCACATGACGCGCGCCATCGAGAGCGAACTGCGCCGGCAGCGGCGTCTTTACGAGAAGGGCGAGGAAGTGCGCCAGGCCACTTTGGGCTGGGACGAGGACGCGCAACGCATCGTCGTGCAGCGCTACAAGGAGCGCGCCGACGAGTACCGCTACTTCCCGGAGCCCGACCTGCCCGTCGTCGAGGTCAGCGACGCCTGGGTGAAGGAAGTGCGCGCGCGCATCCCCGAACTGCCGGCCGCGCGCCGTCAGCGCTTTTTGGACGAACAGGGTCTGCCGGCCGCCGACGCGCAGCAACTGACCTCCGAACGGGCCGTCGCGGACTTCTACGAGGCCGTGCTGGACGAGGGAATCGAGGCACAGCTCGCCGCCAACTGGACCTGCGGCGCGCTCTTCGCCCTGATGAACGCCAGAGAGACTCCGCGCGAGGCCATCGGCGAGTTGCGCTTCGGCGCCCCCGATTTCGCCGCCCTGTTGCGCATGGTCAGTGACGGGACACTCAACCGCGGCACGGCGAGCGCGGTGCTGGAGAACATGTGGGAGAGCGGCGCGGACCCGCAGCAGATTGTGCGCGAACGCGGACTGGCGCAAATCTCCGACAGTGACGTCATCGGACAGACCATCGACGAGGTGCTGGCGCAGCAGCCGCAACTGGTCGAGCGCTATCGCGCCGGCGAGACGAAGCTACTGGGCGCCCTGATGGGCCAGGCGATGAAGGCCCTGCGCGGCCAGGGCAACCCGGCCGCCCTGCGTCAGGCCCTGCAACAGCGTCTGGACGTCTGATTTGCCCGGAGCGCCGCATCTGGCCGGGCACGTGAGAACAACGGCCAGTCACTGTGTCACACTTCGCAGTCTGCTACCGTCAGGTCTTGGCTAAGCGGGGGAATCAACCTCGCCTTCGGCGGTCAGGCGCTCCTCGCGGCCCTGAAAGCGGCCCTCCAGCCGCGCCAGGCGCTGGTTGCCGTCGTCAATCTTCTCTCCCAGGCGACGGTCGACCTCGTCGATTTTGACCTCCAGGCGATCGATTTTCGTCTCCAGACGCTGATGGACTTCGTCAATTCTCGTTTCCAGGCGCAGAAAGTCACCCTTGAGTTCCTTGCGCGTTTCATCAATTTTTTCGTCCAGGCGCAGGATGTCACCCCTGAGTTCCCTGCGCGAATTGATGATCCCTGCCTCCAGACGCCAGACCGCGCCCAGGATCGCAAGGATCGCGAGAATCACTTCCAGAGATAAAGAGGTGTCCAGGTTCACGGGAGTGCAGCGTCGCGCTTCA
>DAOUIB010000292.1:0-2886 GCA_034428275.1 Anaerolineae bacterium | reverse complement strand
CCTCTTCATGCTGCTCATCCGTAATACGGTGCCGCGTTTTCGCATCGACCAGGTGATGAACATCAACTGGAAGTTCATGGTGCCGCTGTCGATTGTGCTCATTCTGCTGCAGTCTTTCCTGCTGCGTCTGATCGACGCGCTGGGCCTGCGGCCCGCGCCGGAAATGGCGAACGACCTGCTGGCCAATCTGCCGCAAACGCTGGTGTTGCTGGCCGGCAACCTGGTGCTTGGCGCGATTTTCATGCTTCTCCTGCAGCGCCACGGCCGTACCCTGCGCGAGGCCGACGAGGCGCTGGCGGCCGTGCAGGGCGAGGCCGCCCCGACCGGCGGAATGGCGGAGGCATGATGGCCGTAGCCGGGCCGGGGGCCGGGGCATGATCGAGCTGAATGCGCAATCGATCGCCTTTGCCATCCTGAGTGTGCTGGTCCTGGGCGGGGGACTTGGCGTGGTGACCACTCGCAACCTCGTCCATGGCGCGCTCTGGCTGGTCCTGAGTCTGCTGGGCGTGGCCGGCTACTTTGTGTTGCTCAGCGCGCCTTTTCTGGCCGCGGTGCAGGTGCTGGTCTACATCGGCGCCATCGCCATCCTGATTGTCTTCGCCGTCATGCTGACACGCAGCATGACCAGCCTGGGCGAGGTGCGCAACCGGCAGTGGTGGCTCTCGGCCATCACCGTCATTCTGCTCTTTCTGCTGCTGGCCGTGGGGATCATCCTGCCGGTCTGGGGGCGGGGCGCGCCGGGTGACGTGACGAGTCTGTCGGCGACCGTGGGCGGCGCCGTGGAGCTGGGCGAGGCGCTGGTCGCCGGTGACGGCTTCGTGCTGCCCTTTGAGGTGGCCTCGATCCTGCTGACGGCGGCCATGATCGGCGCGATCGTGGTGGCCCGCGACGAGGAGGACGAGGGGGCATGATTCCGCTCTGGATGTATCTGCTGGTCGCGGCGCTGCTGTTCTGCATCGGCATCTATGGCGTGCTGGCGCGTCGCAATGCCGTGGCCATCCTGATGTCGGTGGAATTGATGCTTAACGCCGTGAACATTAACCTGGTGGCCTTCTGGCGTTATCTGGCGCCGCAGGACATGAGCGGCCAGGCCTTCGCCGCCTTCGTATTCGTGATTGCCGCGGCGGAAGCGGCCGTCGGGCTGGCGATACTGCTCTTCGTCTATCGCACGAAGCGCTCGGTCATCGTCGAAGACGTGAACCTGCTGAGGTGGTAGGGCTGCGATGCTGACCATTTTCGACTATCCGGACCTGCTCCCCTGGCTCATTCCGGCCGGGCCGCTGCTGGCCTTTTTCCTGATTATGCTGATCAGCAACCGGGCGCGCCTCTTGCCCGCCACGGACCACGCCTACGGCGGTCATCACCCCGATTACGAGGGGATGGAAGTGCCGGTGGTGCGCGGCTGGAGCCGCGTCTTGAGCGTGATCATCGGGATGGCAGGGGTGCTGCTGGCGCTCGCGATCAGCCTGCACGTGGTGTCGCTGGGCTGGGGTCACGGCCATCACTTTGGCGAGGAGGTCTTCGCCAGTTCAACCGTTTGGCTGGACACCGGCCTGACGAGCTTCGACATGGGCGTGCTGGTTGACCCGCTGACGGCCATCATGCTCTTCATGGTGCCGATCGCCGTGCTCGGAATCTTCATCTATTCCATCGGTTACATGGCGCATGACCCGCGGCAATCGCGTTTCTTCGCGTTGATTTCCCTCTTCGCGGGCGCGATGCTGACCCTGGTCGTGGCCGACAACCTGCTGCTGCTTTTCGTCGGCTGGGAGGTGATGGGCCTCTGCTCCTATTTGCTCATCGGCTTCTGGTTCGAGAAAGAGAGCGCCAGCGCGGCGGCCGTCAAGGCCTTCACCACCACGCGGGTGGCCGACGTCATCATGCTGCTGGGCATCGTCTACCTGTATCTGGAGACGGGCACCCTCAGCTTCCGCGAGATCCTCTACAACCCGGCCGTGCTGCAGGAACTGGCCACGACGCCGGCCATCATTCTGGGCGGCAGCGCGGCGGCATTGATCAGCGTCTTTCTGATCGCGGGCACCATCGGCAAGTCGGCGCAATTCCCGCTGCACGTGTGGTTGCCGGACGCGATGGAAGGCCCAACGCCCGTCAGCGCCATGATTCACGCCGCGGCCATGGTCTCCGCCGGCATCTACGCCATCATCCGCCTCTTCCCGCTCTTCGTCGCCGGCGCGGACCCGCACCACGGCCTGTTCAACGGGCCGCTGCTGCTGATGGCCCTGGTGGGCGCCGGCACGGCGCTCTTCGCCGCGACCATCGCGCTGGCGCAGAACGACGTCAAGCGCGTGCTGGCCTATTCGACGATTTCGCAACTGGGCTTCATGATGGCCGCGCTGGGCATCGGCGCCTGGGTGGCGGCCGCTTTCCACCTGATCACCCACGCCTTTTTCAAGGCGCTGCTCTTCATGGCTTCCGGCTCGGTCATTCACGGCATGGAGCATGGCGAGCACCACGTCCACGAGCACGGGCATCATGACGACCATGACGAGCATCATGGCCATGACGACGGGCATGACGATCCCTTCGACCCGCAGGACATGATGAACATGGGCGGCCTGCAACAACGCATGCCGGTCACCTTCATCACCTTCCTGATCGGCGGATTTTCGCTGGCGGGCTTCCCGCTGCTGACGGCCGGCTTCTGGTCGAAGGACGAGATCCTGGCGGACGCCTGGCTGGGCGTCACGCAGGGCTACTTGCCGCAGGCTCTGGTGTTCATCCTGCTGGCGCTGGCCGCCTTCCTGACGGCCTTTTACACCATGCGCCAGCTGGGTCTGACCTTCCGCGGCGAGCCGCGCACGGAAGCCGCGCGACACGCCGGCCTGGGGCGGGGCATCGTCAGCGTGACGATGACGCTGCCCCTGC
>DAOUIB010000291.1:0-2068 GCA_034428275.1 Anaerolineae bacterium | reverse complement strand
CGGGCCCGCCGGCACGGCAGCGGCCTGGGCCCTGGGCAGGGCCGACCCCACCCTGCGCATCACGCTGCTGGAGCGCGGCGCGCAACCCGGCTCCGGCGCCAGCAACGCCTCGCTGGAGAACTACCGCACCGCCTGGCCCGCGGCCTGCCTCATGCGCCTGATGACACGCAGCCTTGAAGTCTTTGAAAATGCCGACGAGCTGATCGCGCCGGGCGCCCACGCCTCGCTCGGCATGCGCCAGCCCGGCTATCTCTACGTGGGCTTCACGGAGCGCCAGGCGACGGAACTGCGCGCGGACGTCGACCACCTGCACAGTCTCGGCCTGGCGCACGTCGAATGGCTGGACAGGGATGACGTCCGGCAGCGCTTCCCCTGGGTCGGGCCGCGCGTGCGCGCCGCCAAGTTCGACCCGCGCGCCGGCTGGCTCGATTCGAACGCGATGATTCAGGCCTTCGCGCGCGGCACGGCCAACCTGGACCTCCGCCTGGACTGCCATGACGTGCGCATTGAGACGGGTGGCGGCCGTGTGCTCGGCGCCAGTTACAGCGGCGGCCGCGTGGATGCGCCGCGAGTCGTCATCGCCGCCGGCGCCTGGTCACGCCCCCTGGGCCGCACGGCCGGCATCGATATCCCCGTCCACCTCGTCCCGCGCCAGAGCTTCACCACGCCCTGGCGCCACGAGGCCTTCCCCGCCGACGGGCCCCTGCTGATCAGTTCGGCGCCCTACGCCCACGTGCGCCCCGAAGCGCAGCACGGCGCCCTCTTCGGCTTCGAGTATCGCTGGAACACGCGCCAACTCCTCCCCGGCGAGCCGGCGCGCGAGCATTTGATCGACCCCGTCATGCCGCCCGACCGCTGCCGTGATCCGCGCTTCCCCTCGGCCACCCTGTTGCTGCTGGCGCGACAGTTCGGCCACGAATACGGCGAAGGCTTCGCCAGCCCGCGTTACCTGCGCGGCGTGGACCACCGCGTCGGCTACTACGTCTCGCGCGATGCGACCAGCGCCTGGCGTGAGGAGAATGGCGAACGCGTCCCGGTCCCCAGCCAGCGCGCCATCATCGACAAATGGCCGGACCTTGAAGGACTGGTCATTTCAGTGGCGCACGTCGGCCATGGCATCATGTCCGCGCCCGCGGGCGGCGAGCTGGCCGCGGCCCACGTGCTGGGCCGCGACCTGCCCTGCCCGGAACTGGCGGACCTGGGTCTCGACGTCAACTTCGTCGAGCACGACAGCGGCGGCCTGACCAACGAGTAGCCGCCCGGGCCTGCGGGTCAGAAACCGCCGGTCGTCACCGTCGGCGGCACGATGTCGTGCTGCAGCAGAATGCTGCTGCCGCCCCCGCCTTCCGCCACGTTGAGCGGCGCCTCCAGGGTCACCCGCTCGATGAAACACAGGCTGTCGCGAATCGCCTCGCAGTAGTAGATCGTCAGGTCGCCGCGCAGCAGATCTTCGCCCGGCTGCAGCGTCACCGGCACGCGCAGCGGCAACTCCGGTTCGTGCAGGAATTGCTGCAGATTCTCCTCATCAATGACGACCGCCTCGCCATCGCTGCTCCACTCGCTGCTGAAGGGCGCCAGGTCGTTGAGTTTGTAGCCCTCCGGCATGACGATGTCCAGCTCGATCTCCCCTGCGCCAGGGGCCAGGCTCTGATCCGGCAGGCGCAGTTGCAGCCCGGCGGCGGCGTTGCCGGCGATGACGGTGGGCCGACCGGCGATCTGCAGGCGCTCCGGGTTGGTGAAATTGAGCGTGCTGACGGAGTCGTCGGCCACGTCGATGATGCGAATGCTGTGGTTGTTGGTATCCGCCACGTAGAGTTTGCCACCCGCGTAACTCAGGCCGCCCGGCTCGTCAAAGGCCGCGATCGAGGCGTCGCCGTCGCGATAGCCGCCCGACCCGCCCAGACCGTAGCGGTTGCCCAGTAACATCTCCTGCGGGTCAAGGTGCTTGATGCGGCTGTTGTAGGTGTCCGCCACGTAGAGGCCGCCCATACCGTCGCCGGTCACGCCCAGCGCGTGCTGCAGCCGCGCCTCGCCCACCGGCCCTTCCACGTCGCCGTAAATGAAGAGG
>DAOUIB010000290.1:0-6170 GCA_034428275.1 Anaerolineae bacterium | reverse complement strand
TCTCCCTCAGGGAGAGGGACTTTCATTTCATTCCAATGCTCTCTCACTCACCCTCGCTGAGGTAAGGGCTCCCTCGACCTGGCGGGAAAGCATTTGGGGTGGGGGCTGGCCCCCGCAGCTGTTTCAGGCCAGTGAAATGACGCTCGCGCCGTCGGCGGGCTGGCAGACGTAGAGCGTCGCATTTCGCCCCGTCGCTTTTTCGTAGTCGCGCATGACCGCCGCGTCGAAGTCCCCGACCGCATCCCCGCGCACGAGGGCGACGGCGCAGCCGCCGAATCCCGCGCCGGTCAGGCGGGCGCCGAAGCAGCCGGGCTGCCGCCGTGCGCTGTCGACCAGCGCGTTCAGGGCGTCCGTGGACACGTCGAAATCGTCGCGCAGGCTGTCGTGGCTGGCATTCATCAGGACGCCCAGTTGCCCGGCATCGCCTGCCAGCATGGCGTCGGCGGCGGCGACGGTGCGGGCGTTTTCGGCGATGACGTGGCGCGCCCGGCGGCGGGTGAGTCCGTCAAGTTGCGCCGCCCGGGCCGCGAAAGCGGCTTCATCGACGTCGCGCAGGGCCTTGACGCCGAAATGACGCGCGGCGGCCTCGCACTGCGCGCGACGCTCGTTGTAGGCGGAGTCGACCAGACCGCGGCGGGTCATGCTGTCCATCACAATCACGGCGCTCCCGGGCGGCAGGGGCACCTGGCGCGTTGCGAGGCTGCGGCAGTCGATCAGCAGGGCGCCGCCCTCGACCCCCGCAGCCGAGATCATCTGGTCCATGATGCCGCAGTTCATGCCGACCCATTCGTTTTCGGCGCGCTGGGCGAGACGGGCGACGGTCGCCGCTTCCCATGTAAAGGCCGAAACGGCCTGGAAGGCGCGCGCGACGGCCAGTTCGAGGGCCGCCGATGAGGACAGGCCGGAGCCGATCGGCACGTCGCCGGCCATGACGCCCTGCCAGCCGCGCAGGGGCAGGTCCGCCTCCTGCAGGACCCAGGCGACGCCGCGCAGGTACTCGGGCCAGCCGTCGTCCGCGTGTTCCAGACGCGCGAGATCGACGTCGGCCCGCGTGTCAAAGTCGAGGGAATGGAGGACGACGCGGCGGTCGCTGCGCGGCGCGAGGGCGATCCGGATGGCGCGGTCGATGGCCATGGGCAGGACGAAGCCGTCGCTGTAGTCGGTGTGCTCGCCGATGAGGTTGACGCGGCCCGGCGCGCGCGCCAGCAGGGCAGGGGCGCGGCCGAAACGCTGGTGGTACGCGCTGGTCACACGGTCGGCGAGGGACATGGGACGCTCCTGGCTCTTGTGGCGTCGCCCCGGGATTGTACGCCATGACGCTTTGCCGCGCCCTCACCCCCCGGCCCCCTCTCCCTGAGGGAGAGGGGGAGAACTCTGATCGGAGAACTCTGATCCATAGAAAGGGGCGTTATGGACCTGTGTCGCTGACCTCTTCACAGCGGCCCCTGGCTTGCTGGCTGCCAGGCCCCTTGTCAGGGCAGGCAAGAATGGAAGAATCGACCACAGTCACCTGGAGCCCCTTTCCCGCTGAGTTGCGGGACCCCATCCTCAGGGAGAGGGAGACCTCTGACCCATAAAAGGGGCGTCATGCACCCTCTTCACACCGACCCCTGTCTCGCTGGCTCCCAGGTCCCTTGTCAGGGCAGGCAAAAACGGAAGAATCGACCGCAGGCACCTGGAGCCCCTCTCCCTCAGGGAGAGGGGTCTGGGGTGAGGGCCGCCCTGGCCCCCAAACCCCTTTCCTGCCCAGTCGCGGGAGCCCCTTCCTGCCCAGCCGCGGGACCTCATCCTCAGGGAGAGGGGGAGAACTCTGACCCATAAAAGGGGCGTCATGCACCCTCTTCACACCGTGCTGGCTGCCAGGCCCCTTGTCAGGGCAGACAAATGTAGCAGAATCGACCGCAGACACCTGGAACCCCTCTCCCTGAGGGAGAGGGGTTTGGGGTGAGGGCCGCCATTCCAGTGGGACTGCCTGTTTCGGGGAAAACTTCCTGGGAACCGTCTGCAAACAGGCAAATGGGGAGAACGCATCATTTTACTTCCCTATTTGAGCCCGTCTCCCCTGGGGTGAGGGCCCCTCACCATTGCTCGACGATGTGTTCGGCGGCGCGCCAGGACGTGGCCATGATCGTCAGCACCGGGTTGAAGCCGCCATTGGTCACGTGCACCGAGCCGTCCAGCACGAAGAGATTGTCGTGGCCGTGGACGCGTTGCCAGGGGTCCACCACCGACTCCGCCGGGTCCTCGCCCATGCGACAGGTGCCCGCCTGGTGCTGGCCGCCGCTGAGGCGCAGGTCGGGACGGTAGCCCCAGACCTTCTCCGCGCCCGAGGCCCGCAGCCACTCCCCGGCGCGGTCATAAATGAACGACGCCGTGCGCACCGTTTCGGGGTGCGTGGTGCCGGACAGGTGAGCGACCGGGATGCCGTATTTGTCGCGCACCTTCGGGTCGAGCGTGACGCGGCCGTCGGGGCTGGGGATCTCGTGCACGGGCCCCTTGATGTCGCCCAGACAGCGGTACCGGTCGCGCATGAAGTGTTTGGCCGACAGCCCCCAGCGTTTGATGTCGCGCGGCGCGTAGATTTTCCAGGAGATGATCGGCAGCACGATGAAGTCATCCGCCAGCATGCCGCCGCCGATGACGTCCGGATTGTCGTGATTGAATTGACAGGTGGCCACGCCGCCGCCTGGCCCCAGATTGTCCATCATGCGCTCGGGGAACAGGCCGACGGCCAGGGGGTAGTAATGGCCCTGCAGGTGCCGTCCCACCTGGTCGCTGCGGTTGCCGAGGCCGTTGGGCTCGCGCTTCGTGACGGAATTGAAGAGCAGACGGGCGCTCTCCACGGCGCCGGCGCTGACGATCACGATCTCGGCCGTCGCGCTGCCCCGCTCGCCCGCGTTGTCGATCCAGTTCACGCCGCGCACGCGGCCGCCATCGTCGCAGTCGATGCGTTCGACCATCACGCCGGATTTGAGTTCGCAGTTGCCGCTGCGCAGGGCGGCGGCGATCGTCGTGTTGTGCGTGCCGTTTTTGGCCTCTACCGGGCAGGCGAAGCCGACGCATTGCTGGCAACGAATACAGGCCTGGCGGCCGTTGTAGTCCACGCTGTTGATGAACTGCGGCATCGGCAGGGACTGCCAGCCGAGCTTCTCCAGGCCCTTCAAATGCGTGCGCATGGCCGTGTTGGGCGGCAGCGATGGCATGGGATAGGGACGCTTGTAGGGCGGCAGGTGCGTCATGGCCGACTCCGTGCCGGAGACGCCGATCTCCCATTCCACTTTCTCGTACCAGGGTTCGAGTTCCTCGTAATCGATGGGCCAGTCCGCCAGCGAACTGCCTTCAGGCACGCCGTAGATGCTGGCCATGCGGAAGTCCTGCGGCATGAAGCGCCAGGCCTGGGCGCCGAAGACCCGCGTGCCGCCGCCGACCATGGCGGCGTTGTTCTGGTAACCCCTCTGGTGCGGCAGCACGATGCTGCCGTCCTCCAGGGTGCGCGGGTTGCCCTCTATGTCGGGGCCGGCGTTGTGGCCGTAGAAGGACCCGCGCTGGCTGCGCAGGTGGTCGCGCGGCACCTGCGCAAATTCGGAACAGGGGCCGCGTTCCAGCATGAGGAGGCGTTTGCCGGCCCCGGCCAGCACGCCGGCGGCCACGCCGCCGCCCGCGCCGGCGCCCACGATGATGGCGTCGTAGTGGCTCATCCATTCACCTCATAGCCAATCATGCGCCAGGCGACGCCGTCGCGGTTGCCGCCGTTGCCCGGGTCGCTGTAGAAACCTTCAGCGCAGTGCTCGACGAAGTCGGCGAAGAAGGCAGCCGGGTCCAGCGACCAGTCCGCCCGTACCTCACCCTGCTCGACCCGCGTCAGCAGGGCGTCCTGCTGCACGTCCTCCAGAGCGGCGAAGGCCTGTCCGTGGGCGGCCCGCGCTTCCGCCTCCAGCGCGTCCGTGAAGCGCGGGTAGTCCTGCGCCAGGTGCGCCAGGTCCCGGCCCAGTTGTTTCAGCAGGTAGTCGGCGACGCCGGCCTCGACGCCACCGGGAAAGTCGTCTTCCGGAATGACGCGGTCGATGGCGGCGTGCAGGGTCTGCAACTGCCTCTCGTTGAACATGAACCCTCCTTCCGCGGCGAAGTGTAGCGCCTTTGGCGCCTGCCACAAGCGCAGGGGGCTTTGCGACCGGCAATCGCTCACTGTAGACTCGGGAGACTGGAATACCGGGCCGCGCGCCGGGAAGCGAGGGACATCATGGTTGTTGAGGCAGAACATCTCAGGGACGTCGACCTCTTTCGCGCGGCGGACGAGGACGCGCTGCAGGACATGGCGCAGCACTGCTCGCGCATCGAGCTGCTGGCCGGCGCGACGCTCTTCGAGCAGGATGCGCCGGGCGATGCGCTCTACGTGCTGGAGTACGGCCAGATACACATCCTGCGTCAGTACGAGGACGGGGAACAGGTCATCCTGGCGACGGAAATCCCCTTTTATCCGATCGGCAACCTTTCCATGCTGGCGGCCCAGCCGCGCACCGGGACCGTCGTCGCGGTGTCCGACTGCACCCTGATCGTACTGAAGCGCTCGACCTGGCTGGCCCTCTGCGACCGGCACCACAGCCTGCTGCGCGCCGTGCAGGAGCGGCTCGCCCTGCGCCTGTATCGCATGAATCTGCTGGTGCGCGAGAACGCCATCGGCGACGCCGCGGCGCGCGTGGCCAGCCTGCTGTTGCTGATGGCCGACGACGCGCCCGACAGTCCGCTGCTGCAGCCCTGGCGCGTCAACCGCATGGCGCGCGCCACCGCCACCGACGTGGACGTCATCGAGCATCTGCTGGCCGACTGGGAAGCGGAGGGGATCCTTCGCCTGCGCGACGGGCAGGTGGAATTGCTGGACGTGCAGCGCCTGGAGCGGCTCGCCGGCTGAAGCGCTCCCTTCAGGCGGATGGCCCCAGGCGCCGACGCAGCCAGGTCTCGCTGAAACGCAGGTGCTGTATGCGCTCGCGGCGCCAGGTGTAGACCATGTGGATCTTCCCGTCGCGCGCCTGCAACAAGGTCGGGTAGGAGTACTCGCCCGCCCCCTCTTCCAGCGCCAGCGGCTTGCCCCAGTCTTCGTCCGGCGATGCCAGCAGCAAGGCCAGGGGCGTGCGTCCGCGCGCGACCGGATTGCAGGCCAGCAGCAGGTCGCCGCTGGCCAGACGGATGAGATCGAGGCCAGCGTTGGGGTTGGGGACCGACGTCGGCTGCGGCGGCGTCCAGCTCTCGCCGGCGTCGCGAGACTCCGTGCGCCAGAGAAAACCGCCCCGCCCGCCCGTCCGCAGATACGAGAGCACGCGCCCCTCGTCCAGCGCGACGAGGCAGGCGTGGATGTTGCCCGGCGACGAGACGATCGGCTCGCCCAGGCACCAGCGTTCGCCACCGTCTTCCGAGATCAGCATGCGCGAACACCACTCCCGCTCGTCGTAGGCCGGCAGCAACAGGCGTCCGGGCAGGCGCAGGGCCACACTGCGGAACATCAGACCGGGATAGTCCATCAAGGCCTGGAGCGGCCCCCAGGTCCGACCGCCATCCGCCGAGTCCTGAAAGTGCGGTTGCGCGCCGGTCCAACGCCCGCCTGGCGGCACCACGTTACAAAAGAGACGCAGACGACCGTCCGCGAGGGGCAGAAAGACCGGCTGGCCGAGGGCGTGGCCCGGCACGGCGACGAGGACCTGCGGCGCGCTCCATTCCGTTGTGCCGACGCCCAGGCGGGCGCCCAGGATCACGACGTCCCTGGCCAGTTCGCGCGTGCCGCCAAACCACGCGGCCAGCAGCGTCCCGTCCGGCAGCTGGCAGAGCGTGGCGCAGTGCACCGAGGGCTGTTGCGGCAGCGGCGGATGCAGCGGACGGGAAATCACGATCTGGCACACCTCTCCGGGCAATTGCGGCGCACAGCGTCATAGACTACAGTGGCGCGTACGAAGCGCAAGGGGACCAGGCGGGACGACCCACATGCTCACGGCCGCGGACTATTTTGATCTGGAGACCACGGCGCTGGCCGGGCTCTTCGCCGACACGGACTACGTCTGGCAGGCGGTGGCGCGCATCGAGCCCTGGATCGAGCGCCGCTTCGCGGAGGGCCTGCAACCCGGTCATGATGGCGCGAGCGTTGCGGAGTCGGCGGTCATCGGCCCCGGACCCGTCTACAT
>DAOUIB010000289.1:0-4356 GCA_034428275.1 Anaerolineae bacterium | reverse complement strand
CCAGCAGTTCCACGTTTTCGCCGCCGGGCAGACCGTAGACGCGCCCTGTGCCCGCCTCCCGCAGGGCCCCGGCGATGGCCCCGGCCACCTTCATGTGAACATCAGCCTCTCCAGGCCCAGCGATTGCGCCGCGGCCAGGTCCTCCGGCGTGCCCAGCGGGAACCAGAAGTCCGCCTCGACGATGGAGACGGGCCGCATCTGCGCGTAGTCCGTGACCAGTTGCGTCAGTTCGAATTCGCGGCGCTGCGGATGTAGTTGCAGCGGCAGGTCGAGGATGTCGCGGGTCAGGCGGCAAGCGCCGACGTAGACCTGCAGCGGCGGCGGATAGAGACCGCGTGGCGGCTTTTCGTGCAGACGCCCCAGATGGCCATCCCTGTTCTTCCGCAACACGCCGTACCTTGAGCCGTCCTGGCGCTGCACGGATAGCACGCCCGCCGCTGTCTCCGCAAGGCGCTGCAGCGAGGGCGCGTGAAAGAGGTCGTCGCCGTTGATGACGAGGAAGTCCGGGCCTGTCAGGGCGTCGCGACAGGCGCGCAGGGCGTGGCCCGTGCCCAGTTGTTCGCGCTGCTCGACGAGGGCGTAGTCGCTGAAGATCTCCTGCTGCGCCATGCAGGCGGCGATCTGCCCGCCCAGGTAGCCGGTGACCACCAGCACACGCCCGACGGCGGGGCGCAGGGCGCGCAGCTACCACTCGAGGATGGGTCTTCCCTGAACCCCCAGCAGGGGTTTGGGCGTGCTTGCCGTCAACCCGCGCATGCGGGTGCCCCGGCCCGCCGCGAGGATGACGCCTTCCATCAGACGCCATCCTCCAGCCGGATCCCCGCCACCTCATCCAGTACGGCGGCGAAGCGCGCGCGGCAGGCCGCCATGGCGCTCTCCCTGCGGCCTTCAAAGCGCAGACTGATGACCGGCTCGGTGTTACTCAGGCGCGCCAGGCCCCAGGCGTCGTCCAGTTGCAGGCGCAGACCGTCGATGTCGAGCAGCTCTCCCTCCCCCGCAAGACGCTCGCGCAGCGCGCCCAGCAACCTGCGCCCCGTCTCCGGAGGACAGTGCGGCCGGTAAAGCGGGCTGACGACCGGGCGCGGCAGGGCGTCGTCCAGCTCGGCCAGCGTCGAGTCGTTGGCCGCCAGCAACTGCAGCAGACGGCCGGCGGCGTGAAAGGCGTCGTCGAAGCCAAAATAGTTTTCCGCGCAAAAAAAGTGCCCGCTGATCTCGCCGCCCAGCAGCGCGCCGCTTTCCGCCATACGCCGTTTGACCAGCGCGTGGCCGGTGGCGCAGAGCATGGGCTGACCGCCGGCGCGGCGCAGTTCGTCGAGGAAGATCTGGCTGCAGGAGACGTCGGCCAGAATGCGCGCGCCCGGCTGACGTTTCAGCAAATCCAGCCCCAGCAGGGTCAGCAGGCGGTCCGGCGCGACGATGCGACCGCGCCCGTCGACGACGCCGAGGCGGTCGGCGTCGCCATCGAAGGCCAGCCCGACGTCGGCGCCGAGGCGCGGCACGGCGGCGCAGAGCGCCACCATGGTGCGCGGGTCGCCGGGGTCCGGCTGGTGGTTGGGGTAACGGCCGTCGGGCTCGCAATAGAGGCACTCGACCAGGTCGTGGCCGAGTGCGCGCAGCAGGCACGGCGCAATCAGGCCGGCCGTGCCGTTGCCGGCGTCGACCACCACGCGCAGCGCCCGGGATGACACGATGCGTCGCGCCTGGTCCGCGATATATGATGCGTAGAGCGCCTTCCCCCGGCACTGCCGCCGGGCGCCTGCGCCGCTTTCAAGGTCACCGGCCTCAATGAGCCGACGCAGCGCCTGCAACTGCTCGCCGTGGAGACTTTGCGCGCCCAGAGCCAACTTGAAGCCGTTGTATGCCGGTGGCAGGTGGCTGCCGGTGACCATCAGGCCGGCGCTGTCGCCTTCCTGCGCGACGCGGTGGTAGAGCAGGGGCGTGGGCGTGAGGCCGATGTCCAGTACGTCGCAGCCGCTGGCCAGCAGGCCGTCGCGGGCGGCGGCGTGCAGCGCGGGCGAGGACAGCCGGTTGTCATGGCCGACCACGACCCTGGTGACAGCGTATTCCCGGCGCAGCAGGGTGCCGCTGGCGCGACCCACCTGGCAGGCAGCCCCGGCATTGAGCGGGGCCTGCGGCCCTTCCGCCAGGCCGCGGATGTCGTAGCGGCGGAAGAGCCCTGCGTCCAGGTCGATCGTGGGGGTCATCGGCGCCAGCATAACACGCCGCGAGAAAGTTGGGCATTCGCTAAACTGATGGCGAATGTGTTGTGGAGATGCCTGTGAAGACACGTCCGCTGCGCGCCGATGACCTGCCGCAACTGATGCAGTGGTTGCCGCAGGAGCCGCTGATGAAGCGCTATCAACTGGATGACGGGGTCCTTGAGCTGGCGCTGCGCGCGGCGCTGCCGACCGGCGACATTCTGCGCACGGTGGACGCGCCGGGCGCGCCCTGCTGCGCGCTGGCATGGACCCAGCCGCGGGCCGGCCTGGGGCGCGGCGCTTACCTGCGCCTGATCTGCGTGCGGCCGGACTGGCAGGGCCGGGGTCTGGGCCTGGCGCTGCTGGAGGCCTGCGAAACGGCCGCGCGCGCCCGCGGTCAGGAGAACCTGATGCTGCTGGTCTCCGATTACAACGCAGGCGCGCAATCTTTCTATCGCCGCTGCGGCTACGTCCAGGCCGGCGTGCTGACGGAATACGTCCTGCCCGGCGTCGACGAGCTGCTGTTCTGGAAGCGCCTGTGAAGGGAAAGCCCGACTCGCGGCGCCGCCGATACCACCGGTCTGGACCCCCACACCCAGACGGCCTTCGCCTCGCATCGCCTGCTGGAACTCATCTACGAGCCCCTGGTGGAACTGGACGCGGAACTCAACATCATCCCGGCCCTGGCCGAAAGCTGGGCCTTCAACGAAGACGCCACCAGCCTGACGCTCAACCTGCGCCAGGGCGTGACCTTCCACGATGGCTCGGCCATGGATTCCGCCGACGTGCGCGCCAGTTTCGAGCGCATCCTCGATGAGGAGACCGGCGCCGCCGCGCGCAGCCGCTACACCGGCATCAGCGCCATCGAGACGCCCGACGCGAACACCGTCGTCTTCGCGCTCTCAGAGCCGAACGTGCCGCTGCTGGGTGCGCTGGCCAGCATCAACGCCGCCGTCATCTCCGAGGAAGAAGCCGACAGCGGTGACTTCTCCGGCGCCAACGGCACCGGCGCTTTCGTGCTGGACGAGTGGACGCCCGAGGAAGTGACGAACCTGAGCGCCAACGCCAGTTGGTGGGGCGACGGGCCGAACGTCGATGGCGTCGAGATTCGCATCATCCCCGACGAGGCCTCCATCCTCGCCGCCCTGCGCGTGGGCGAGATCGACTTCGCGCTGCTGAATGACCCGCTCATCGCCACCCTGCTGATTGGCGACGAAAGCGTCCAGCTCAACCGCGTGCCGGCGCTCGCCTATCACGTGCTGCAGCTGAACGCCAGCCGCGAGCCGCTGGACCAGCTGGCCGTGCGCCAGGCGCTTTCCTGCGCCATCGACCGGCAGCAGATCCTTGACACGGCCTCGCTGGGCGAGGGCAGCGTCACCGGCCCCCTGACCAGCGCCGCCTACGCCGTGCCGCTGGATGAGTATTTCTGCTACGAACGCGACGTCGAGATGGCGCGCAGCCTGCTGGCCGAGGCCGGTCTGGCCGACGGCTTCAGCATCAGCGTCATCGCCGCCAACGCCGAGCCGCCCACGGCCCTCTCCGAGGCGCAGACCATTCAGGCGCAACTGGCCGAGATCGGCGTGGAAGTCGTGATCGAGTCCATGGAGCTGGGCACCTACATCGACCGCTGGCTGGCGGCCGACTTCGACGGCGCGGTGGCGCTCAACGGCGGTCGCCCCGACCCCCACACCATGTACTCGCGCTACTGGACGAAGGATGGCAACCTGCAGAAGGTCGCCAACTACATCGACGACACCCTGGACGAACTGATGGCCGCGGGCAAGGTCGAGACTGACCCCGCCGCGCGCTACGAGATCTTCGCCGACTTTCAGAAGCACCTGGTCGAGATGGCGCCCTGGATCTGGCTCTACACCGGCTACGAGTACTCGGCGCAGCAGGCCTGGGTCAGCGGCTTCGTGCCGCATCCGGGCGACAAGCTGACGTCCTTCAACGCGGTCTCGCTGGACCGGTAAGGGCGACAATCGCCCTGGTACTCAACCCCTCCCCCTTGCGGGGAGGGGTTTTCATTTGCGTCATTCAATGTGTTGCAACACCGCCGCGCCCGTCTGCATCGCTAAAGCACGGGTGGCCGAGGTCCCGGGTATGCAAGCCCGTCGTCCGGGCCAATTCGACGCGGGGCAGGGCCACCAGTCTTCCG
>DAOUIB010000288.1:0-15045 GCA_034428275.1 Anaerolineae bacterium | reverse complement strand
TGCAGTAGCGACGATTGTGAGGCCGACGCAATTCGTTCCGGAAGTTAATGTAAACGCGACCCAGACGCCTCCCGAAGAAAACGGGGGATCCGGGTTCTGCAACGCAACGCCCAACCAAAACGGCAGCATCGAAGCAACGTTGGCGCAAGGCCCACGGCCAGGTGCAGACCGCGGCGAGGCCGTCGAATGAACAGGAAGGCGATGGCGGCCAGGGCAGTGGCCAGAGCCAGTTGTTTCGTGTAACCCGCGGCAAGGATCAGCAGCAGCCCCAGCCAAAACGTTCTGCGGCGTTTTCGTGAATCGACCAGGCTTTCCAGGGTGGCGAGCGCGACAATTGCCAGAGTCTCAAACATTACCATGCTCATGTGCTGGCGGTTGAGGGGGCCGATGTGGTAGATGGTGTTCGAGGCCATGAATGCCAGGCCCGAGACGGGGGCCAGCAGCCCGGGGCCGCCGTCCCGGCGAACCGCAAACGCGATGGCGGCGGCGGCGATCAGGGTTGCCAGCGTACCCAGCGCGCGACCATAGGCGTAGGACGGTCCAAACAGCCAGGCGAAGGGAACCGCCAGCAAATGAAAGAGCGGCGGGTAATTGCTGGAGTAAAAGGGGTAGGTCTCGACGTCCTGCCAGGGCCAGCGCCCTTGACTGAACAGCAAGGTATCGACCAGTTCAAAGCCCTCTCCCTGGTCGTAGTCAAAGGGAAACTGGATGAGGTTGGCGGCGTAGGTCAGGAAGACCAACAGGTAGCCGAAGAGCAAAAACAGGGCGGCCCACATCAGGACCCTGTGCAGGCGCGACGCGAACATATGGAAAACGTGGTTTCCCGCAGGCATGTCAGGCCGGACGGTCTCCAAGTGGAAGAAGTGACAGGCCGACGAGCACAACAAGGATCGTGGCGCCCAGCGCCAGCGACTGCGCCGGGCCGAGGCCCCCTTCCCGTCCGGTATCCAGAAGGTCGATGGCAAGCACGCCGATGAACCCGACGCTACCGGTCAGCACCAGCAGCAGGCCCAGCTGACGCTTGCTCAGGGGTCGCTCCCACATGGGCGGCAGTATAGCACGCAGCGAATCCCGGTCATGGCGCAGGATGCGCCGTGTATTTTCGCCGATCGCCATGCTATCCTGATTCTTGCGTATCCACCCCCGGGAGAGGCGGAATTCCATGCTCAAGAGTATCAACTGCGGCGAATTGCGGCCGGAGCATGACGGTCAGAACGTCAGCCTGGCGGGCTGGGTGAATCGCTGGCGCGACCAGGGCGGCGTGATTTTCATCGACCTGCGCGACCGCTCTGGCATTTGCCAGGTCGTGGCGGAGATGGAGAGCGCGCCGGAAGCGCACGCACTGGCCAGCCAGGCGCGCAGCGAGTACGTGTTGCAGGCCTGCGGTCGCGTTCGCATTCGGCCCGAAGGCACGGCCAATCCCGAACTGGTCACCGGTGACGTGGAAGTGCTCGCCAGTAGTCTGAAGTTGCTCAATCCCTCGAAGACGCCGCCCTTTTACATCAATCGAGAGGACAGCATTGACGAATACGTGCGCATGAAACATCGCTACCTTGATTTGCGTCGGCCCAACATGCAGGCCAACCTGGTGCTGCGTCATCGCGCCGTCAAGTTCATTCGCGACTGGCTGGATGAGCGAGGCTTCGTGGAGATCGAAACTCCCATTCTGTTCAAGACGACGCCGGAGGGGGCGCGCGACTTTCTGGTGCCCAGCCGGATGCAGCCAGGCTGCTTCTACGCCCTGCCGCAGAGCCCGCAGCAACTCAAGCAAATGCTCATGGTGGCCGGTTTCGAACGATACTTCCAGATTGCCCGTTGCTTTCGCGATGAGGACTTGCGCGGTCAGCGTCAACCGGAGTTTACGCAACTGGACCTGGAGATGAGTTTCGTTGAGCGCGAAGACGTCATGGCGCTCAACGAGGAGCTGATGACGGGCCTGGCGCAGTCCGTTGCGCCGCAGCGCCGACTGTTGCAAAGGCCTTTCCCGCGACTGGATTATCGGGAGGCGATGGAACGATACGGCAGCGACAAGCCTGACCTTCGATACGATCTCTGCGCCGTGGACGTCAGCCACCTCGCGGGCAGCAGCGCATTCCAGGTGTTCGTCGACAATGTCGCCGCCGGCAGACCGGTCAAGGTCATGCGCGTGCCGGGCATGGCGGCAGGCATGAGCGGGACGCGCCTGCGCGCCGTCGCCCGCGGCCTGGAAGATCTGGCGCGTTCGGTGGGCGGCAAGGGTCTGGCCTATATGGCGCTGGACGCCGACCCGCAGGGCGAAGTGAAGGGGCCCATCGGCAAATTCTTCACCATTGATCAACAGCTGGCGCTATTTGATTGCGTTGGCGCGCAGCCGGGCGACCTTTTGCTCTTCATGTCTGACCGACGCGAGGTCGTCTGGAATATCACGGATGTCTTGCGGCGGCATCTGGCAAATGAACTCAATCTGGCAGACCCCGGGGTACTGGCCTTTTGCTGGATCGTGGACTTCCCCCAGTTCCTGTGGGATGAGGAGGGGCAGCGCTGGGATCCCTCCCAGCACCTCTTCACGATGCCCATGCCCGAAGACCTGCACTTGCTGGACAGCGATCCCGGTGCGGCGCGGGGTTCGCAATACGACATGATTTGCAACGGCTATGAAGTGGCCGGCGGCAGTATCCGCATTCACGATCGCGCCCTGCAGGAAAAGATCTTTCCGCTAATCGGCCAGGACATGGAGGAGGCGCGCGAGCAGTTCGGTCACATGCTGGACGCCTTCGAGTACGGGGTCCCGCCCCACGGCGGCATCGCCTGGGGCATTGACCGGGTCGTGGCCCTGCTGGCCGGCGAGCCCAACATTCGCGAGGTCATCGCCTTTCCCAAATCGCAGACCGGGATGGACGTCATGTCGCAGACGCCCGCGGCTGTGGATGAGGATCAACTGGGGGACCTGCACATTCGCCTGGAACTGCCGGAAGACGGCGACGGGGCAGGCTAGTCCCCGTCGTCGCCCAGTACGCGGGAGTGGAACCAGCCGCCGACAATGCCGCCGCCAAAAATGCCAACCAGATAAGCCGGGACGTAACTCAGGTCGCGGGCGATCAGGGCCGGGCCCAGGGTACGCGCGGGATTGAGTGACGCTCCGGTCAGGGCGCCGCCGGCCAGAATGCTCACGGCAAGGGTGAGGCCGATGGCCAGACCGGCCATGTTGCCGGCCTTGCCGTAGACCGCCGCCTGATAGACCGCGCTGACAAGTAAGAAGGTCAGGATGCCTTCAAGCAACAATGCCTCACCGAGGTGACTGGCAGTGAGTACGCCGGTCGTCTGGCCGAAATTGAAGGCGTTTTCCCCAAGAAAGCCGGCCATGAATTCCGCGTTACCGTGCGGCACGACGACAGAAATCGCCCAGCCCGCCAGAATCGCGCCGATGAACTGCATGAGCATGAACCGCAGGGTTTGACGGCGGTCCTGTTTGCCACCCACGAAGAGACTCAGCGTTACGGCCGGGTTGAACTGGCCGCCGGAGATGTGGCCATAGGTGTAAATCAGCGCCACAAGGACCAGGCCGTGGGCCAGGGCGGGAACAACGACTCCGAAAAGGGGCGCCACCACCACGGCCCCGGAACCAACAAACACAAGAACAAAGGTGCCAACCAGTTCGGCGAGGCTGGCGCGGTTTTGACTGTCGGACATCATTCCCCCCGCGGACTCCTGTCGTAGGGCAAATTATGGCAGCCGCAAGTGGGGTGTCAAGCAATCGTCTGATTGCGCCGGGTCAGGAGGCATGGTATACAGAAAGCGGGCCTGCCCTGTGCGTGATGGCGCCATGACGTTTTGGGCCAACACCAGATCGAATGGGCGCAGGATGGAGACGGGGAGTTCCTGACCTGGTCGGGAGCGAACCGGTGCCGAAAGCGCCCGCCCTGCGAATGCAGGTTCAAGGCAGCGCGCACACACGGCCGGGTGGGCCCGTTCGCTGGTGACCTGAAGACTGCGCCTGGTTAAATGCCGTAGCTGTTGCCGAATACGTTCGTCAGCAATTCGCCCAGACGTTCGCGATTTGGAATGAGGACCTGCGCGCCTTCCGGCGTCGTGTAATCGATGGCGTAGCGATCGTCAATGACACCCGTATGGATCCTGTCGCCCGTGAGGTCCTTGAGGTAAAGCGCCAGTTGCAGGGCCTGCTCCAGCGACAGATTGGTGTAGAAGCCATCCTGCAACACTGCCCACAGACCCGGTGACTGAATGATGAGTTCCGGCAGGTGAGCGGGGTCCAGCAGTTTGTCGCGAATGGCATACATGACGGCCTGCTGCCTCTCGGCGCGCTGGAAATCGTTGTCGCCATGGCGCGTGCGGGCGTACTTCAACGCCGTTTCGCCGTCCAGCACTTGCAGACCGGCCGGGATATAGAACGGGCTGTAGCCGAAATTCATGTCGGGATAAAAGGGGTCGCGGATGCTCTCCGGGACGTCCATTTCTATGCCGCCAATGGCGTTGACCAGGTGGACAAAACTGTTAAAATCGACGGCGAGATAGTCGTGGACCCGCATGCCAAGGTTATATTCCACGGTTTGCATGGCCAGCAGTGGTCCGGAGCCAGGCTGTCTCAACTCGCCGATCAACAGGGGCGTGTTGACGCGCTGCAAATGCTGGATTCCCGGCACTTCGACATAAAGATCGCGCGGGATACTCAGAATGCCCAGGCTGTCGGTGCCGGGATCGATGCTGGCCAACATCATCGTGTCAGTCCGGTAGGCGAGCCCGGATTCGCCGGGGCGACGGTCAAGACCCATCACCAGCACCGTGAAGCGCGACGTACCATTCCAGGGGACGCGTTCGAAACTCCGACCGTCGCTCAGGATGACCTGTTCGGCTGTGCCGTCAGTGGCTCCGGCAAAGCCGTCGTCGCCGGCGCTGCCAACTGCCGGGACGGCCACGGCCGTGGGCAGCACATCCTGCGGCGCCCGCGTGACCCTGAGCACCAGGGAGACCACCATGCTAAAAACGATCACAGTACCCAGCAGGGCCACCGAGACCACCACCCAGGCCCATTCAAAGCTGCGCCGCGAACGCACCCGTCGGCGGCGAGCCCGTTCACGAACACTGGTTCCGCGACCCTGGCGTGGCGCCTGCAGGGCCCCGGCGTTTCGCAGGGAGCCGTGCTCGCTCATGCTTGTGGCAAGTTGATTTCTTTTCCCGAAGCAAAAGTATAGAACTACTGACGATATGCGTCAATGGCGTCTGATTGAGGGTGGCCCGGCCAGCGGCGCGCGCAACATGGCGGTTGACGAGGCCTTGCTGATTGAAATGCAGGGGCGTCCCGTTCTGCGCTTCTACAGCTGGAACCCCTACTGTCTTTCCCTGGGATACGGCCAGCGCTGTTCTGTGGTGCACAGGCAGGGTCTTGCCGAGCGGGGCTATTCGTTGGTGCGCCGACCGAGCGGTGGCGGCGCCATCCTGCATGCGCAGGAAGTCACCTGGTGCCTGGTGTTGCCGGCCTCTCATCCTCTGGCAGCCGGGTCGATTGACGAAGGCTATCGACGCATCGCCGTCGTTATGCGTGAGGCCATGCGGTCGCTGGGGATTGCGGCAACACTGGAAGATGGCGGCGCGTCGCGGCGTACCCGGCCCGCCTGTTTTGAGACACCGGCCTCGCATGAACTGGTGGTCAATGGCCGCAAGTTACTCGGCTGCGCCCGGGTGCAACGACGACACGCCCTGTTGCAGCACGGTTCCCTGCCCCTGGCGGGCGACGTCGCCGCCATCGCCGCTGTGCTGGACTACACGGATGCCCCGGCGCGGGAGGAGGCAGCCCTGCGTCTGCGAAACCAGGCGATTACGCTCGCCGACGCTTCGCAGGGGGCGGCTGTTGCCGCAGGGCAGGTCACCCAGGCGATCGTCGACACCTTTCGAGCAGGCTACGATCCTGAATTCATGGAATCGGGACTCACCACAGCCGAACAGGAACGTGCACAGGTCCTGGAAGCGGGCCGCTTCGGTAACCCGGACTGGGTGTGTCGCCGCTGAGAGTCCCGAAGCCGAAAGACTGTTTTGACCAGGATTCCGGGATGCCGGACGAATCGATGCAGCCCCGGTTTTCGTCGATCCAGGCGAGTCAGCCGCCGGCGAGCAAGGATTGCAGTCCGTCCTCGTCAAGCACGGGGATGTCCAGTTGCTCCGCCTTGCGCGCCTTGCTGCCCGGGGAAGCGCCGACGATCACGTAATCAGTCTTGCGACTGACGCTGCCGGTCACCTTGCCGCCCAGGGCCTCAATCCGCTCCCTCGCCTCGCTGCGGGAAAGGGTCGGCAAGGTCCCGGTGAGCACAAATGTTTGCCCTGCCAGCAAGTTTGCCGTCGGGACGACTGGCCCTGCCGGTTGCAGGCTGACGCCGGCAGCCGCCATTTTTGTCAGCAGCTTCTGATTGTGCCCGTCCGCGAACCAGGTGACGATATTCTGTGTCAGCACGGGTCCCAGCCCCTCGATGTTCAGCAGGGGCGCGGCGGCCTGCGAGAGTTGCGCCATGGCAATGGCCAGGTCGGAAAGGTCGGCGCCCTCCTCCGCCAGCAGGGGTTTGAGCAGGCGTTGCAGGCGGCCCTCCAGCGCATCCGGTGGCGCGCCCACAAAACGTGGCGCCAGTTCTACCAGCGGGTTGTCGAGTTGTCTTTTTGCGCGTTGCCGGGCGGGCTCGGCCAGGTCCTGGATGACCGGCAAGGAACGCATCGCCGTAGCGAAACGCTGCCTGGATGCCTGCACTTCTGTCGACAGCCGCACAAGCGGGAGGAGCGCATTGTCCTCATCGGTCGCGCCCTCCATGCCCTGCAATTCTGCCGCCAGAAGACCCGCCACGGTTTCACCCACGCCGTCGATTCCCTGGGACGCCAGGATGCGCTCCAGTGGCCGGGACATGGCGTCCCTGATGGCGGCCAGCAGGTTGTCCACTTTCGTTTCGCCGAAGCCTTCCAGCTCCAGCAGGCACTCCCTCTTGTCCGCCAGGGTGAAGACGTCGGCGACGTCCTCGACAAGCCCCTGCTCAATCAGGGTGCGAATGGTCTCCGGCCCCATGCCCTCGATGTCCATTGCCCCGCGCGACACGAAGAACTCGACCTGGCGAAAGACCCGTTCCGGGCATACGGGATTGACACAAAACCAGTCCACGGCCGCTTCGGGCCTTGCCAGGGGCCGGTCGCACCAGGGACATGTGGATGGCGGCTCAATCTCCTCTTCGCTGCCGTCGCGCGCGGCGACCAGGGGGCCCACGACATAGGGGATGACGTCGCCGGAGCGTTTGACGATGACGGTATCGCCGCGTCGAATGTCAAGTCTCGCTACCTGATCATAATTGTGAAGACTGGCGCTGGAGACAGTCACGCCGCCGACGAAAACGGGCTCGAGGACCGCAGCAGGCGTGACCTTGCCGCTGCGCCCGACATTGATTGTGACCTCCAGCAGTCGCGTCGACGCTTCTTCGGCGGGAAATTTCCAGGCGATGGCGCCGCGCGGGTCCTTGCCGACCACGCCCAGCTGCTGCGAAAGTTGCAGATCATCGACCTTCACCACCAGGCCGTCGATTTGAAAGGGCAGGTCGTTGCGACGGCTTTCCCATGCCGGCAACAGGTCGATCAATGCGTCGAGGCTGGCGCAGGACTGCACCTCCGGGGGCACCGGGAAACCCAGGTCGTCCAGGGTCCGCAAGAGGCCGGACTGGCTGGTCAGGGCGAAGCCTTCGGCCGCCATGACGTCATACACAAAGGCGCTGAGCGGGCGCGCGGCCGTGTTGCGCGAATCCTTTTGCTTGAGCGTGCCGGACGCCGTGTTGCGTGCATTGACGTAGCGCGGCAAGTCCCGCGCTTCCTGCTCCCGGTTCAGTGCCTCAAAGTCCTCCTTGCAGAAAAAGACCTCGCCCCGCACGACCAGCAGGGGTGGCGCAGCCGGACCCTCCTTCGAGACGGGGATGCGCAAGGGAATGCTGCGGATCGTGCGGACGTTGGGCGTGACGTCGTCGCCGGTCTCCCCGTCACCCCTGGTGGCGGCCCGGGTCAGCAAGCCGTCTTCATAAGTCAGGACGATGCTGAGACCGTCCAGTTTGGGTTCCAGCGTATAGCTCAGGGTGGCTTCGGCCGGCAAAAGGCGAAGGTTGCGCAGTTCCCAGGCGCGCAGGTCATCTTCATCAAAGGCATTGGCCAGGCTCAACACGGGCGTGAGGTGGGTCACCTTGCTGAAGTCGTCGCTCAGGTCGCTGCCGGCGCGCTGTGTCGGCGAATCGGGCGTGACCAGTTCGGGATGCGCGCTTTCAATGTCATGCAATTCGCGGAGCAGGCGGTCGTATTCGTCGTCACTAACCGTCGGCTGGTGCTGCACGTAGTATTCGTAATTGTGTCGCTGCAGTGCCTCGCGCAGTTCTGCTGCGCGCGTTCTCTTGTCCATCAGGCCTTGCGTTCCAGCCATGCCAGCAGCTTGTCCCGGGGCCAGGCATTGACCACGTTTTCGGCCTGTACCCAGCCCCGACGCGCGGTCAGGATGCCGTAAGGCAAGAGGTCCATCCCGGCTGAGTCATGGGCGTCGCTGTTGATCGAAAGCGGGATGCCCAGTTCGACGGCGCGGCGGGCGTAATGTGCCTCCAGATCCAGACGTTGTGGATTGGCGTTGATCTCCAGGGCTGTGCCCGTCCGGGCAGCGGCCTCGAATACGGCATCCATGTCGAGGTCGGCCGGTGGGCGTTTTTCGATCAGTTGGCCATGAGGGTGGCCAATCAGTTTAACGTGCGGATTCTCGATGGCATTGAGCAAACGCCGGGTGATGACGCTGCGTTCCTGACGCAAGCTGTAGTGCAGCGATGCGATGACGAAATCCAGTCGCGACAGCAGGTCGTCGGGATAGTCCAGCGTGCCGTCGGCGCGAATGTCCATTTCCACGCCATGCAGCACCCGCATGTCGGCGAACTCCCGGTCGACTGCGCGCACTTCCAGCTGTTGCCGCAGCAAACGGTCGGCATCCAGGCCGTTGGCGATGGCGGAATACTGCGAATGGTCGGTGATCACCACGATTTGCCGACCCCGCGCGCGGGCGGCGCCGACCATGGCGCGGATGTCCTCGCGGCCGTCGCTCCAGGTGCTGTGCATGTGCAAGTCGGCCCGCAGATCTTCCAGACGAATGAGGTCGGGCAAATTCCCGGCATCGGCCGCCTCGAATTCCCCGGTGTCCTCACGCAATTCCGGCGCTATGAATGGAAGCTCAAGTTTTTCGTAGAGTTCCTCTTCGCTGGCGCAAAGGACATGTTTTGCCTCGTCGTCCAGCAGGGAGCCGTCGGCGCCCAGCGGCCGCAGGGCGTGTTCGTTGAGGCTGTACCCCAGGCGCAGGGCCCGTTCCCGCAAGCGCAGGTTATGCGCCTGGCTGCCGGTAAAGTAGGAAAGCGCCGTTCCCATACGCGCGGCAGACAGCACCCGCAGGTCCACCTGCAAGCCGCTGTGCAACTCCACTGAGGATTTGGTCGGTCCCTGGCCCAGGACCCGCGCCACCTGGGCCATGGCGACGAAAGCGTCCATCAGGGGCGCCGCCTCGTCGCTGGCCACCAGCAGGTCAACGTCGCCAATTGTGGGCCGTCCGCGGCGGATGCTGCCGGCGACGTAGCCGCACCCGGCCTGGGGCAGGGACAACAGGGAGTCCAGGAGTTGCTGCGCCGCCGGGGTGGCGACACCCAGGGGCGTGCGTCCCGATTTCCGCGCAAGGGCGGCGATACCCTCCAGAATCCTCTGTTCGCTTTTGGCGCCCATGCCCTTGAGCGGCCGCAACTGGCCGGCCTCGGCCGCCTCTTCCAGGGCTTCCAGCGTCGTGATGTTCATTTCATCCCAAAAGAGACGCGCCTTCTTCGGCCCCACGCCGTTGACGTGCATGATTCGCACCAGGCCGGGAGGAATCTCCGCTGCCAGACGCGAATAGAAATCCAGTTCGCCGGTCTCCAGCATCTCGTCAATCTTGTCCGCCAGGGTCTGGCCGATGCCCGGCAGGTCCTTGAGGCCGCCCTCGGCGGAGACGGCGCGCAGGTCGCGCGGCAACTCCCGTATGGTCTCGGCAGCGCGGCGATAGGAGAGCACGCGATGGATCACGTCGCCGCGAATCTGCAACATGTCGGCGACGGTTGCGAAGGTATCGGCGATTTCCCGGTTGGTAAGTGCCATGGCGACCCTGATGATTTCCGAACCCCATTATAACGGATGCACACAGACCGCTTGACAGTCCGGTCAGGCCAGGGTATTGTGCCGGCAACTGCATATCCTGGGTAAAGACAGCGATCCGGAAGAGTAGGTACCGAAGCGGGTTTCAGAGAGCCGCCGGCAGCTGAAAAGGCGGCAACAGCGCGGGTATCGAATGGGCCGGGGAGTCGCCCCGACGAGGGCAGGGCCATTAGTCGGGGACGGAGAGCGCACCGTTATCATGGCGCAGGGTATCGGCCAGGCGGCCTGTACCTGCAGAGTGCCTGCCGCTGGCAGGAACGAGGGTGGCACCGCGGGAATCTCTTCCCGTCCCTGGAGGACGAAGGGGTTCTTTTTTGTGGAGGTCACCATGGTTACTGTCCAGGCGCCCGTTCAACCGGCAACCCGCCACGCGCCCACACTTCCCGCGCGCGATGACATCGTCGAACTGTTCGACCAGGGGGACCTGGTGCCGGTTCATCGCACGGTGCTGGCCGATCTGGAGACGCCCGTTTCCGTCTACATCAAGCTGGCGCGAGCCGGCAAGGTCTCCTTCATGCTGGAAAGCGTGGAAGGCGGCGAGCAGGTCGGCCGTTATTCTTTTCTCGGCGTCAATCCCAAGGGGCTGATCAAGGTCCGTGGCACGCGGGTCACGCGCGAGCTTCACGGCCAGGTGACGACACGCGAGCTTGAGCCCGGTGAACATCCCCTGCAGGCCATCAAACATGAGTTTGAACGCGTGCGACCCGTGCGCCTGGAAGGCCTGCCCCGCTTCGTCGGCGGAGCCGTGGGATTCATCAGCTACGACGTGGTGCGCTGGTTTGAGGAGTTGCCCGCCACGGCGAGCGAGGAACTGGACGTACCTGACGCGGCCTTCATGCTGCCGGACACACTCGTCATTTTCGATCACGTGCGCCACCGTCTGATTCTGTTGGCCAACGCCCACAACCGGGGCGATCCCGGGGCGGCCTGGGATGACGCCGACCGGCGCCTCGACGAACTGGCGGCCATCCTGCAAGAGCCCTTGCCGGTTGGCGATTTGCCGGCGGAACCACTTGACGATGAATTTACGTCAAACATGAGCCGCGAGCGCTTCGAAGACAATGTCCGCGCGGCGCGGGAATACATCGCCGCCGGCGATGCCTTTCAGATCGTGCTTTCGCAACGCTTCCGGCGCCGTAGCACTGCGCAGCCCTTCACCATTTACCGCGCCCTGCGCGCGCTGAATCCTTCCCCCTACATGTTCTTTTTGCACTTTGGCGACGGCCTGACCCTGATGGGCGCGTCGCCCGAGATGATGGTGCGCCTCGAGGACGAAGTGGCCCACGTGCGACCCATCGCGGGCACGCGCCGGCGCGGGGTCAGCGATGAGGAAGACGAGGCCCTGGCCACAGAATTGCTGGAGGACCCCAAGGAACGCGCCGAACACGTCATGCTGGTGGACCTGGGGCGCAACGACCTCGGGCGTGTCTGCGAATACGGCAGCGTACGGGTGCCGGACATGATGTACGTCGAGCGCTATTCCCACGTGATGCACATCGTCAGTGAAGTTGTCGGCAAGTTGCGCGACGGCATGGACGCATTTGACTTGCTCGCGGCCACCTTCCCGGCGGGGACGCTCAGTGGGGCGCCCAAGGTCCGCGCCATGGAAATCATTGAGGAACTGGAGGGAACGCGGAGGGGCCCTTACGGCGGCGCCGTCGGCTATTTCAGTTTTGATGGCTCCATGGATTCCTGCATCACCATCCGGTCCCTTCTGATGCTGGATGACGAGCTGTACCTGCAGGCTGGCGCCGGCATCGTGGCCGACAGCGACCCGGCGACGGAGTATGTGGAAACGGTCAACAAGGCGCGCGCCGTGGCGGTGGCCGTCCGCCAGGCGGAGGAGGGCCTGACGTGGTGAGCGACGTGCAACTGCCTGGAGGCATGGCATGATTCTGGTGATCGACAATTACGACAGCTTCACCTACAACCTTGAGCAGTTTCTGGGGGAACTTGGGGCGGACATTGAGGTTGCGCGCAACGACAAGATCTCGCTGGAGGAGATTCGCTCATTGGGCCCCGAGCGCATCGTCATCTCACCGGGGCCGGGCACACCGGATGACGGTGGCGTTTCCCTGCAGGTCATCGCCGAACTGGGCCAAAAGACGCCGATCCTGGGCGTGTGCCTCGGCAATCAGTGTATCGGCCAGGCTTGTGGCGGCGTCGTCAAACGCGCAGGACGCCTCATGCATGGCAAGACCAGCATGATTTACCACAATGGCGACCCTCTGTTTGCCAACGTGGACAATCCATTCGAGGCAACGCGTTACCATAGTCTGATCGTGGAAAGGGAGACCTTGCCGGATGACCTGGAAATCACGGCCTGGACGGACCAGGACGAAATCATGGGCCTGCGTCATCGAAAGCAGCCCCTGATTGGCGTCCAGTTTCATCCGGAAAGCATTCTGACCGCCGCCGGTCACCAAATCCTGCAGAATTTCCTCGACATGCGGGTGTGAAGTCGGGTCGCCGGAAGACAGGAGAGGAAGGGCCCATGGACATACAAGAGGCCATCGAGGGACTCGTTGCCGGCAGGGACCTGCGGGCTGACGAGGCCGAGGCCGTGATGAACCAGATCATGACGGGAGAGGCCAGCGATGCCCAGATCGGCGGCTATCTGACCGCGCTGCGCATCAAGGGTGAGACCCGCGACGAAATCGTGGGCAGCGCGCGCGCCATGCGGGCCAACGCCACGCAGGTGCCGACCGGGCTGGACGGCGCAGAGTTGCTGGATACCTGCGGAACCGGTGGCGATGGCTCGGGGACTTTCAATATCAGCACGACCGTCGCCTTTGTCGCGGCCGGCGCGGGCGTGAAGGTCGCCAAGCACGGCAATCGCGCCGCCAGCAGCCTGTCCGGCAGTGCCGACGTGCTGGCGGCACTGGGGGTCAACCTGGACCTGTCGCCGGAGCAGGTGGGCCGCTGCATCGAGGAGGTCGGCATCGGATTCCTTTACGCCATTCACCTGCACCCCGCCATGAGGCATGCCATTGGCCCGCGTCGCGAATTGAAGTTGCGCACGATCTTCAACATTCTTGGCCCGCTTACCAACCCGGCCGGGGCGAGGCGCCAGTTGATGGGAGTGTTCGCCGCGGAACTGACCGAAACGCTGGCGGAAGTACTGGGCGCCCTGGGGGCCCTGTCGGCGATCGTGGTTAACGGCGCCGGCGGTCTCGATGAACTGACCACGACCGGGCCCAGTCGCGTCAGTCACTGGCGAGATGGTCGCGTTACCACATACTCTCTGGATGCGACGACATTCGGACTGGAACGGACGGACCTGGCGCAGCTGAAAGGCGGTGACGCGTCTCACAATGCCGCCATTTTGCGCGCCGTGCTGAGTGGCAGCGAGCGCGGCCCCAAACGCTCCATTGTCCTGCTCAACGCCGGCGCGGCCCTGCTGGCAGCCGGCAGCGCAGGGGACGTGGGAGAGGGCATTGAAATGGCGCGAGATTCGATAGACAGCGGCGCGGCGCTGGCCAAACTCGACGCGCTCATCGCTGCCAGTCAGGCCTTCGCGGCATGAGCGCGACCTTCGTACGCACCGGCAGTGTGCTGGACCGAATTCTGGCCCACAAACTTGCGGAAGTGGAGGACGCCCGACGCGCAAGCCCCCTGGCGCAGTTGCAGGAGGCCTGCGCGAGCCAGGCGCCAGCGCGCGACTTCGCCGCGGCCTTGCAGCGGGAGACCGTCGCACTGGTCGCCGAGTGCAAGCGGGCTTCACCGAGCAAGGGCCGCCTGAGCGCGGACTATGACCCCGCCAGACTGGCCAGCACCTACGCCGCCAATGGCGCGGCCGCCATTTCCGTGCTTGCGGATGCCCGCTTCTTTCAGGGCAGTCTGGACCACCTGGTGGAAGCACGCGCCGCGGTGACCCTGCCCCTGCTTTGCAAGGAATTCGTGCTGGACCCCTGGCAAGTCCATGCCGCCCGCGCCTGCGGCGCCGACGCCGTCCTGCTGATCGTCGCCGCTCTGGGCGACGGGCAACTGGCGGACTTGAATGCCCTGATATTGGCGCTGGGCATGACGCCGCTGATTGAGGTCCACAACGAGGATGAGCTGGAGCGAGCCCTCAATCTTCGACCCCGTGTCATCGGTGTCAACAACCGTGACCTCAAGACCTTTGAGGTGGACCTGCATACGACGGCGCGCCTGGCTCCCCATGTACCGGCAGGTACGATCCTGGTCGCCGAAAGCGGCATTGGAAATGCGCAGGACGTGAAACTCATGGGGAAACTGGGCGCGCATGCCGTTCTCGTTGGCGAGACCCTGATGAAAGCGCCCGATCTGGCGGTCAGCGTTCGAAGCCTCAGTGGAGTCAGGCGGGAGGCCCTGTCATGAGCCTGTTTCAATACGATTCAGCGCTGCTGGAGCGCTATCCACAGACCCGGGGCGCCATCATTCGCGTTACGGACCTCAGTGGCGGCAAAAGCAGTCCGGAATTACTGGAACTTTACCAGCAGGAGCAGGCCGCCACGCTGGAGCGAATCGGAGACCGGCCCCTGAGCGAACTGCCCTCGATTGCGGCCTGGCGCCGCTGTTTCTCCGGCTTCGGCGTTCGGCCGACGCAATACCGCAGCGCCGTGGAGGCCCTGCTGCGGCGGCTGACGAAGAGGGGCGACATTCCTTCCATCAATCGCCTGGTCGATATCGGCAATCTGGTCAGCATTCGCCATGAAATGCCCGTCGCCATATTCGATACTCGCGAACTGGCCCTGCCCGTTACCGTGCGCTTTGCCGACGGCCACGAACGCTTCACCGGCCTGGGAGAGCGAGAGGCGCAGCAACCTGCACAGGGTGAGGTCATCTTCGCCGACACGACGGACCTGGTGATCG
>DAOUIB010000287.1:0-9560 GCA_034428275.1 Anaerolineae bacterium | reverse complement strand
AGTCAATATGCCCGAGCAAATGCACCAAACAGTAGTCAGGGTTGCCATTATTTCCGAGCAGCTCAGTTAGAAGCTCGGGGCCGGGGCGTGACATTTATCATGGGAGAGTTTGCAACGCCAGGGCGGCTACATCCCCGGAATCCGTCCGGGCAAACGCACCCAGGAGTTCATTCTGCGGGTGTCGCGGCGCATCACGCTGGTGGGCGCGCTCTTTCTGGGGACCATCGCCGTCGTGCCGGGCATGGTGGACCTGCTCAACAGCCTGCTGTTCCCGACCGAGTTCGTGGCCGGCGCCGGCACGCTGAATGCCGCCAGCGTCATCACAGGCTCGGGTCTGATCATCGTGGTGGGCGTGGTAATCGACACGATGCGCCAGCTGGAAGCGCAGCTGGTCATGCGCAACTATGAAGGCTTCATGCGCTAAAGCGGGAGAAAACTGCGAACGATGGGACTCTATCTGATCCTGCTGGGCGTTCAGGGCGCGGGCAAGGGTGTGCAGGCGGCCTGGATCCAGCAGCATTACGGCATTCCGCATGTATCCACGGGCGACCTGTTTCGCGCCATGCGCACGCGTGAAGACGAACTGGCGCAACGCATTCAGGCCATCATGGCTTCCGGCCAACTGATTTCCGACGAGATTACCAACGAGGTCGTGCGCGACCGTCTGTCGCAGCCGGATGCGGCCGGTGGCGCCATCCTGGACGGTTTTCCCCGCAACGAGGTGCAGGCGGCCTGGCTGGACGACTATCTGGCCTCTAGGGGCGAGGCGGTCAATGCCGTCCTGCTGATGGAGATCGATCTCTACGTCGCCTTCAAGCGCGCCTACGGTCGTATCGCTTCGGAAGATGGCGCGCGCATTTACAACCTTTATTACCAAAACGACAACATCGACTGGCGCCTGGAGGAGCACCCGGACGGGGCCTGGCCGCCGCGGGTAGCCGGCAGCGAACGCGACACGGGCATGCCCCTGGTGCGTCGCCCGGATGATGCCAGCGCCGACGTGGTCATCCGCCGCATCGACACCTACCTGGAAACGTCGATGCCCCTGGTGAACTGGTACCGCGGGCGCGGTCTGTTGCGTAGCGTTGACGCCGATCAATCCATCGAGGAGGTCAGCGCGGCCATTCAGGCGGTCATCGAGACCGACCGGTCCTGAGGTGACGGGCGGCATTCAATACAAATCCGACGACGACATTGCCATCATGCGCGAGGCCGGCCGCATTGTGGCCAACGCCCACCGGGAACTGCGCGCCGCCCTGCAGCCGGGCGTCACCACTGCGCAACTCAACGACCTGGTGGAGACAGTCCTGCGCGACCATGGGGCGCAGCCGGTTTTCCTGGGATATCCGAAGGAAAACGCGCCGGACTTTCCGGCCTCGATATGCGCCTCGGTCAATGAGGAACTGGTGCATGGCATTCCCGGCCCGCGCGAACTGCAGGCCGCCGACATCATCAGCGTGGACATCGGGGCGCGCTACAAGGGCTTTGTCGGCGATGCGGCCTGGACCTATGCCGTTGACGAGGTGCCGCCGGCGGTGCAGAGGTTGCTGGAGGTCTCCGAGGAAGCCCTGTGGGTGGGCATCCGCGCCGCCGTCATGCCGGCTGAAACGCGGGACGTGGCCCAGGCGATCCAGCGATTCGTGGAGCGCAAGGGCTACAGCGTGGTGCGGGATTACACCGGTCACGGGGTGGGGCGGTCGATGCACGAGGCGCCGCAGGTGCCCAACTGGTGGCCCCGCAAACGCAGCCAGGAACCGCAATGGGAGAGCGTGCCGCTTTGTCCGGGCATGACGATCGCCCTGGAACCGATGGTCAACAGCGGCCTGGCGGAGACGGAAGAGCTGGAAGACCAGTGGACGGTGGTGACGCGCGACGGCTCGCTCTGCACGCACTTTGAACACAGTATCGCCATCACGGAGGGCGAGCCGCTGGTACTGACCTTGCCGTGACTTGCTCTGGACAAGGGACGAGGGGAATGCTATGATGCGTCGCTTGCATCACCAGCAGGGAAAGCAACCATGATCGTTTCGGCATCGGTAAAGCGGCGCTGTCCGAAGTGTCGCATCATCAAGCGCCACGGGCGCGTGCGGGTGATCTGCGAAAACCCGCGCCACAAGCAACGTCAGGGTTAGGGGCAGGAGGGGGTCGTCATGGCACGCATTGAGGGAGTTGACCTGCCGCGCGACAAACGTGTCGAGATTGCACTGACCTACATTTACGGCGTGGGCGTGCCCACCAGCAACAAGATCCTGTCCACCGCCGGCATCAATCGCGATACCCGCGTCAAGGACCTGAGCGAGACCGAACTGCAGCGCATCCGCGAGCAACTGTCTCAAATGACGGTCGAGGGTGACTTGCGGCGTGAAGTCCAGTTGAACATCAAGCGGCTGCAGGAAATTGGCAGCTATCGAGGACTGCGGCACCGGCGCAATTTGCCGGTACGCGGCCAGCGCACGCGCACCAACGCGCGCACGCTGCGCGGCGCCAAGAAGACCGTCCCCGGGCGCGGGCGGCGGCGCGGCGCGACCAAGAAATAGATCATTTCGGCGCCAAGGATTTCCCTGCACCTTTGATTCGGGTCGTGATCGGGCGAAGCGCCCGACAGGAGAGCATGCATGGCACGTCAGCAAGCCAGAAGTGGCGCCCGCCGCACGGCGCGTCGGGTGGCCCGCAATATTCCTTATGGCCAGGCGCATATTTTTGCGACCTTCAACAACACCATCGTTACCCTGACCGACCAGTCCGGCAACGTCGTCACCTGGGCCAGCGCCGGCACCTCGGGCTTCAAGGGCAGCCGCAAGAGCACACCCTACGCCGCGCGACTGGCCGCGCAGAACGCCTCCGAGGCGGCGCAGGGACACGGCATGCAGGAAGTCGATGTCTTCGTCAAGGGCCCCGGACCCGGCCGCGAGGCGGCGGTCCGCGCCATTCAGGCGAGCGGCCTGAAAGTTCGTTCTATCACGGATGTAACGCCGATCCCGCACAACGGCGTGCGCCCGCCCAAGAAACGCCGTATGTAGGCGTGTGAATTCAGGAGGTTAGGTCTTGGTCGCCACCTGGAATTTCGTGCTCCCCCACAACGTGCAGGGGGAAGCGACTTCCCGCAATTATGGACGCTTCATCATCAGCCCGCTGGAAAGCGGTTATGGCCTGACGCTGGGCACGGCCCTGCGCCGCGTGCTGCTCTCCTCGCTGCCAGGCGCGGCAGTCACCAGCCTGCGGGTCTCGGACGTGCACCACGAATTCTCGGCCATCCCGGGCGTGCGCGAGGACATGACCCAGTTGTTGCTGCAGGTCAAGCAACTGCGGCTGCAACTCTTTGATACGGCCGAGTCGGCGCGGCTGCGCCTTGAGCACCACGGCGAAGGGACGGTCACGGCGGCGGACATCATCTGCCCGTCGGACGTGGAAATCATCAACAGCGACCTGTACCTCTTCACCGTTGACGAGCCGGATACCCGCCTCGAGATTGAATTTGAGGCGCAACCGGGACGCGGATACAGCCCCGCCGAGGAACGCGGCCGCCTGCCCATCGGCGAGTTGCCGGTGGACGCCGTCTTCAGCCCGGTGCGCCGCGTCAACTTCGACGTGGAACGCGCCCGGGTGGGGCAGCGGACAAACTATGACAAGCTGGTCATCGAAATCTGGACGGACGGCACTGTTCGGCCCGAGGACGCGCTGGGCAAGGCCGCCCAGATCCTGATGCGGCATCTCACGCCCATTGCCGGTGTGGAGCCGATGATGGCGCTGGATGCCGATGAATCCTACGGCATTGCGCTGGGCGTGGACGACGAGGAGCAACGCAAGAAGAGCGAGTTGTACGAGCGGCAGATCGAGGAACTGGACCTGAGCGTCCGCGTCTTCAATTCGTTGAAGCGCACCGGCATCACGTCCATCGGCAGCGTGCTGGATATTCTGGACCGCGGACCGGACGCCATGCTGGCGATCCGCAACTTCGGCGAAAAGTCGCTGGATGAACTGGTCGAAAAACTGCAGGACAAGGGCTACCTGCCGCAGCCCGAGACCACGGTCCCGGCAGTAGGCGAGGAAATGCCGGATCTGGGTGAACAGGGATGAGACATCACGTCAAGGGCAAGAAACTCAACCGCGACGCCGCGCAACGCAAGGCGCTGGCGCTCAACCTCTCGCGCGAACTGATCACGCACGAACGCATCCGCACCACGCGGGCCAAGGCCGATTTTGTGCGCGGCAAGGTCGAACGCATGATCACCATCGCCCGCCGCGGCCTGGCGCACGAAGACCCGCAACGGGCCGTCCACGCGCGGCGCATCGTGGCCAGCCGGTTGAACAATGACCGCAAGCTGGTGGGCAAGGTCTTTGACGACCTGGCGCCGCGCTACGAGGACCGGCCCGGCGGCTACACGCGCATCTACCGCCTGGGGCCGCGCAAGGGCGACAACGCCCCCATGGTGATGCTCGAGTTGGTCGACCGCGAGGAGGACTGAGGCTGCGCTACCGGGCGACGCTGGCCTATGACGGCAGCGCCTACGCCGGTTATCAGCGTCAGAGTGCGGGCACAACCACCGTCCAGGGCGAGGTAGAGACGGCGCTGGCGCAACTTGCGGGCCAGGCCGTCACCGTTTATGCCAGCGGGCGCACCGACAGCGGCGTACACGCCAGCGGCCAGGTGATCGCCTTTGACCTGTTCTGGCGCCACAGCGAAAGGCAGTTGCTGCGCGCGCTCAACGCCCTGCTTCCCGAAGACATCGCCCTGCAGACCCTGTGTGCGACCAGGCCCGACTTTCACCCGCGCTTCGATGCATTGTCGCGCGTTTATGAATACAGCGTTCTGAATGCTGCGACGCGCCAGCCACTCTGGCGGCGTGGCGCCTGGCAGGTGTACGGCGATCTGGACAACGATTTGCTGCAGCAAGCTGCGGACCTGCTGGTTGGTGAACACGATTTTGGCGCGTTTGGCCAGGCGCCGCAGGGCAACAACACGGTACGCAAGGTCACCCTGTCTGGATGGACCAGTGAACCTTTGCGGCGCGGCCGGTTGCTGCGCTATCGCGTGGAGGGCAACGCCTTTCTCTACCACATGGTGCGGCGCATGGTCGGGATGCAGGTTGACGTGGCGCAGGGACGGCTGGACCTGTCGGCCTTTGAACAGGTCTTCCGCAGCGGCGATCTGGCGCAGGCCGGGACCCTGGCGCCGGCATGCGGGCTGGTGTTGCTGGAGGTGCGATACGCGGACTGATTGCGCCTTGAATCCCTGAGGCGCAGCCCGTAGAATGACGCGGTTCAGCGTGGGCGGGGGCCATGTGGGCCTGCCGGAGGAAAACGTGCCGAAATACAGAACCTGGGTGGCTCGCGAAAGAGAGATCGAGCGCGACTGGTGGGTGGTGGATGCCAGCGGACAAACGCTCGGCCGTCTCGCTTCACGCATTGCGCCCGTTCTGCGCGGCAAACACAAGCCGACCTTTACGCCCAATGCGGACGTCGGCGATTACGTCATCGTCATCAACTGCGAAAAGGTCGCGGTGACCGGCAAAAAGCTGGACCAGAAGAATTACTATCGTCATTCGGGATACAATGGCGGGCTCAAGGTCATTTCCCTGCGCAACCAGTTGCAGCGCTTCCCGGAGCGCGTCATCGAATCGGCGGTGCGGGGCATGCTGCCGAAGAACGCCCTTGGCCGGCGCACCATGAAAAAGCTGCGCGTCTACGCCGGCGAAGCGCATCCGCACGGCTCCCAGAAACCTCAGCCGCTGCTGCTTCAGGAGAACAACTGACATGTCGGCACAATATTACGAAGGAATCGGGCGGCGCAAGTCGGCTACCGCGCGCGTGCGCCTGTTTCCCGGGGGCACGGGCAACATCATCATCAACGATCGCGAGGCGGACGACTATTTGCCGCGCCACGGCGACCTCGACAACATTTCCGAGCCGCTGCGCGCCGTGGGCCAGGAGCGACAGTACAACATCAGCGTTCACGTGCAGGGCGGGGGCATCTCCGGTCAGCGCGACGCCATTCGCCTGGGCATCGCCCGCGCGCTGCTGAAAATCGACCCGGACCTCAAGCCGGAACTCAAGTCGAAAGACCTGCTTACGCGCGATCCGCGCGTCAAGGAGCGCAAAAAGCCCGGTCTGCGCCGCGCGCGCAAGGCGCCCACCTACACCAAGCGCTAACGCAGACAGCCGGGGCGCAAGAAAGATTGCGGGGCAGGCCGGCGGGCCTGCCTTTTGCACGCCGGGGGACAGCATGAGCGATTTCACTCATTTCAGCGAGCACGTCGGCTCCAGGACGGACAAGCACTACAAGACTACGCTCTTCAGCGGCGATCACCTGATGGTCGGCCTGAACTGTCTGGAGCCCGGCCAGGAGCAGGCGGTGCACGACCACAGCGACCAGGACAAGGTCTACCAGGTGCTAGAGGGCGAGGGCGTCTTCAAGGTCGCCGGGCAAGAGCGGCGCGCGGACGTCGGAGGCGTCGTTTGGGCCCTGGCCGGCGTGCCGCATGGCGTACGCAACGAAAGCGCCGAACGCCTGACGCTGCTGGTGTGCATCGCGCCGCCTCCCTGAAACATCGAAAGGCAGCCAGGTGCGCCTCACCCTCTGCACCTTCGGCTCACGCGGTGACGTGCAGCCCTACCTGGCGCTGGGCCAGGGCCTGCAGCGAGCCGGATTTCAGCTGCGCATCGCCACCAGTCGCTATCACGAAGCGTTGGTGCGCCGCCATGGCCTGGAGTTTCGCCCGCTGACGGAGGCCAGCCCCCAGGACCTGCTGGGCTCGGAAGCCGGTATGCGCTGGCTGGAGACCGGCGGGAATCCCCTGGCCACTCTGCGGGCCATGCGCGACCTGGCCGGGGGCATGCTGGATGAGCAGACCCGCGTTGTGCTGCAGCTCTGCGAAGAGTCAGACGCGTTGCTGTATTCGGTTACGACCATGCTGGTCGTCGCGCCGGCCGCTGAAAGGCTGGGCGTCCCGGCCGCCGGCGCCTGGCTGCAACCCATTCACCCCACCCGCGCCTTCCCGGCATTCCTTTTTCCGCAATGGCCGCGGCATCTGCCCCTGGGCGGACACTACAACAGGCTGACCTACGACCTGCAACGCCGCCTTGGCTGGCAGCTGGTGCGTGAAAGGTTCAATGCCGTGCGCATTCAGCAACTGGGGCTGGCGCCCGCCCGGCGTCCGTTCGATGACCAACACTTGCGGCCGGATCCGGTGGTCTACGGATTCAGCCGGCACGTGGTCCCGCGGCCGCCGGACTGGGACGACCTGACGCAGGTCAGCGGGTACTGGTTTCTGGAGGACAGGGACTGGCGGCCGCCGGACCGCCTGAAGGATTTTCTGCAGGCCGGCCCGCCGCCGGTGTACGTCGGCTTCGGCAGCATGATCGAGCGCGATGCCGAAAGGACGACGGACATCATCCTGGAAGCCACGCGACGCAGCGGTCTGCGCGCCCTGCTGCTGGGCGGCTGGGCCGGCCTCGGCGAAGGGGACCTGCCGGACTCTGTGCTGCGTCTGGACTATGCGCCGCATGACTGGCTCTTTCCCCGTATGGCGGTGCTGGTGCATCACGGTGGCATGGGCACGGCGGGCGCCGGACTGCGGGCCGGTCGGCCAGCGCTGGTTATCCCGCGTTTTGCCGACCAGCCCTTTTGGGCAAGGCGGCTCCAGGCCCTGGGCGTCAGTCCGCCGCCGATTCCGCACAGGCGGCTCAACGTGGAGCGACTGGCCCGTGCCCTGCAACAGTTGACCACGGACGCGACCCTGCGCCATCGCGCGGAAGACATTGGTGAACAGATCCGCGCCGAGGACGGCGTGGACCGGGCCGTGCGCTTTTTGGTCCGCGCGCTGGAGAACAGTCCCCGCCGTCGGCGCGTCCGCTAGACGCCCAGTTCGCGGCGCAGCCTGACGCGAAATTGCACGTTTCCCTTGCGGCCAAATTTCAGGCGCGTCGCGCCGTGGAAGGCCATGAAGTCGCGGATGGCCTGCGCCAGTTCAGCGACCAGACGCTCGTCAGGCTCGACGTCAGGCTGCAGGTGCAGCGCGCGGATATGGAGTGTGTTGCTTTCGCGTTCCAGTTTGGGGTCGAGGCGACCGACCAGGCGGTCGCGATGCAGTATCGGTAGCGTGAAGTAGCCCCACTTGCGCTTTGGCTGCGGCACGTAGAGTTCGATGTCGTGGTGGTAATTCCAGAAGGCGTGGCCGTGCTCCTTGGACCAGAGCAGGCTTTCGAAGGGGCTGAGCAGGGTCGTGTGCTGCGGCTGCAACTCGCCGTCCAGCGCGCGCTGCAGGTCCGGCAGGCGATCGCGGTGCAGAAGCAACGCCTCGCTGCCGCCGTCGCAGACTTCGCACTCCACGGTGAGCAGTTTGCCCTCCCGACGCAGCACGTCGAGCACGGGCCCGATGCGCCGACGCTGCAGGTAGGTGTAGTCAAACAGCGAGCGCGCCCGACTAATCCCGAGCGCGCGCAGGGCCAGTTCGACGTCGTGGCGATCGGCCTCCTCGCGCGTGGCGGGGGAAGTATCGACCCAGTCCGGTAGAACGCGTTCCGGCAGGTCATAGACGCGCTGGAAGTTGACGCGGTCGCTAATCATCAGCTCGCCGATGCCGTAGAGATACTCCAGCGCGGCCTTGGCCGGCTTCCAGTCCCACCAGATGCCGCGTCTTTCTCCCTCGTAGGCGAAGTCGGCGGCGCGCAGGGCGCCCTCCGCGGCGATGCGCTTGCGCACCAGAGCCAGGGCAGGGGCCGCATCCTCGCGTTTGAGCCAGTTGCGCCAGTTCGTGCGCGGCGCTTCCAGGCGTTGCTGCATGCGGGGCATACTGAAGCGATAGTGCTCCAGCGGGATGATCGAGGCGGCCTTTTTCCAGTACTCGAAGAAGCGCTTTTGGCCGGCCCTGAAGAGCAGCGCGTCCAGCTGCGCCGGATCGTAACAGCCGAGGCGGCTCCACAGCACCAGGTACTGGCTGCGCGCGACGACCTGCAGGGTATCGATCTGAATCGACCCGAGGGCGTGGACAGTGTTGACAATGGCGTCCTCGTCCGCGATGTTGGCAGGGGCCGCCAGACACTGCGCGTGCAAGGTCAGCGCGCGGCTGGCCCGCAAGGGGATTGGGCTGGAGGGCAGTTCAGTCACGGGCGACTCCTGGCTTGCGCGGAGGGACAGGGGCGGCTAGCATAGCACAGGTGTTCGCAGCCGACAATGACGAGGCGGGGCTCAGATGGCAATCAGGATTGTGGGGTTGGGGCCAGGCGCGGCGGAGGACCTGACGCGTCGGGCCTGGACCGCGCTGACGACGGCGCCGCGCCTTTTTCTGCGCACGTCCCAACATGGCAGTGTCGCGGGCTTTCCGCAATCGTTGCGTTACGAGAGCTTTGACGCCCTCTACGAGACGCACGATCGCTTCGAGGACGTCTACAGGGCGATCATCGACGCGCTGATGGCCGCCGCGCGCGAGGGCGACCTGGTCTACGCCGTGCCGGGCGACCCGCTGGTGGGCGAGGCCACCACAACCGGCCTGCTGGAGGCGGCGCGCGATGATTTACAAGAGCTGGATATCGAGTCAGGCGCTACGTCAACATCTCTTCCA
>DAOUIB010000286.1:0-8639 GCA_034428275.1 Anaerolineae bacterium | reverse complement strand
CTCACCCTAAATCCCTCTCCCTCAGGGAGAGGGACTTTAACTCCACGTCGGATCAGCAGCTCCTGTTCAACGCAGGAGTCCACGATCTGAATCCTTCTGTTCGACCGGACCCTTATTGTCCCCCTCTCCCTGAGGAAGGGCTCCCACCGGAGGTGGGAAAGGCTCCCGCAACTGAGCGGGAAAGAGGTCGGGGGGTGAAGGCCGCTGCCCCATATCACGTGAACACGTCCTGTACGCGCTGCTCCAGCCCGTCCTTGATCTCAAGCCGGAAGGCTTCCACGTCGGTGACGAACATGCCGTGTACGTAAAGCACGCGCCGGTCCGTGGAGACGTCCAGCGAAAGCGTGCCCGGCGTCAGGGTGATCAGGTTGGCTAGCGTCGTAATCGCCACTTCGTCGCGTATGTCCAGCGGCACGGCCACGATTGCCGGGCGCGCCTTGAAGTTGGGCGTCAACACCTCCCGGGTCACGCGCAAATTGGCCTGCACCAGCATAGCCAAAAAGTAGAGTCCGAAGCGCAGCACGCGCGGCACCCGCGAGACGTAGCGCTGGCAGCCCATGGCCCTGCGCGCCAGAAGGAGCACGAGAAAGCCCACCACGAAACCGCCAGCGACGTTAATCGGTGTCAGTTCGCCGCTCAACGCCGCCCACACCAGCGCCAGCAGGACGTGCAAAAGCAGCCAGTTCACGGGCCCTCTCCCAGCACTGCCGCGATGTAACCCGCCGGATCAAGCAACTGTTCTGATGCCCGCTCGGCCAGTTCAAAGGCCGGACCGGAGAAAAGACTCAGCACAAGGGTAAGCGTCACCAGCGCCAGCGTCGAACCGTAGAGTGCGCGCCGTTCCCCAACCCGCATTGGCCTTACTGACGCCGCCGCAGGGCCGGGCGGACCCCAGAACGCGCTCAGCCAGATGCGAACCATGGAGAACAGGGTCAGCAAACCGACCAGCAAGGCTATCGCAGCTGCCAGCCACAACTCCCGCTCCAGCGTCACCCGCAGCAAGCTCAGCTTGGCCCAGAAACCGGACAGCGGCGGCACGCCCGAAAGCGACAGTGCCGGCACCAGGAAAAGGAGCGCCAGCAGCGGCCTGGTGCCGTACAGACCGCCCAGTTGCGCCTTGAAATACGAGCCTCCTGCCCTGGCGATGAGCCCGCTAACCAGAAACAGCGACACGATGACAAGGATGTGATGCACCATGTAGAAGATTGTGCCCGCCAGGGCCATGGGCACAAACAGCGCCAGCCCCAGCACCATGTAGGCAATCTGGCTGATGATGTGAAAGGCGAAGATGCGCCGAATGTCGTCGAAAGCCATGGCCCCCAGCACGCCGCTCAACATGGTAAGCGCGGCCCCCGCCAGCAACAGCCCGTGGGTCCACGCCGTATCCTGCACAAACAGCAAAGTGAACACACGAATCAGGGAGAAAACGCCAACTTTGGTCAGCAGGCCCGCGAATATGGCCGAGACCGCCACCGGCGGCGTGTGATAGGAAGCCGGCAACCAGAAGTAGAGGGGAAACATGGCCGCCTTGATGCCGAAGGCGATCATGAAAAAGATGGCCACCGTCGTCACCGGCTGTTCCGGACCTGCCGCGCGCAAGGTTTGCGCCAGGGCCGCAAGGTTCAGGGAGCCTGTCATGCCATAAAGCAGGCCGATGCCCGTCAGCATGAAGGCCGAGACCAGCAGATTCAGCGCGAAATACTTGACCGACCCCTCCAGTTGGGCCCTGCTGCCCCCCAGCGCCAGCAAGGCGAAGGAGGCGATCAGCATGATTTCGAACCACACGTAGAGATTGAAAAGGTCGCCGGTCAGGAAGGCCCCGCACATCCCCATCAGCAACAACAGGATCAGCGGATAGTAGCCGAAGCGCTCGCGGCCCTCGTCCATGCTGCCGGTGGCATACACCAGCACTGCCAGGCCGACAATGGCCGCCATCAGCACCATGATGGCGCCCGGCAGGTCCGCCACCAGCACGATGCCGAAAGGCGCGGGCCAGTCGCCGATGTTGCTGCTCAGGATTCCCTGCTCGCTCACCGTCGTTAACAGGGCCAGCGCCGCAAAAAGCAACCCCACGTTGCCCGCCAGGGCCAAAAAGCGGTGCAGCGCGCGGTTGCCCCAGTTGATGATCGACAGAATCGCCATCAGAAAGGGAATCAGGATCGGCAACACCAGCAGCGTGTTCAGTCAGTCCCCCTGTTCGGCATCGCTGGCCTCACCCGACTCTCTTGTCCCACGCATTGGCCGGAGGCATGTCCATCGAGAGGCACTTCAACCACGCTTTTTCTACAACCCTTCATGCTCCCCCTCTCCCTGAGGAAGGGCTCCCATCCCCCAGGATGGGAAAGGGCTCCCGTCCCCCGGGACGGCAAGGGGGTTTGGGGGTGAGGGCCAGTCATCATCGCCTCTTCACCGCTGCGGGTCCGGCCGGTCGCTGGCCGTCACCTGGTCGAGGTCGTCGTTGTTGACCGCCTGGTAGGCGCGGCGGACCAACACCAGTGCGAAGGCCTGCAGGCCGAAACCGATCACGATGGCCGTCAATATCAGCGCCTGCGGCACGGGGTCGGCGAAAGGTTCGGCGATGCCCTGCGCGCCCTCCGGCACCAGCGGCGGCCTGGCGCGCGTCAGGCGACTGACCACGAAAATCAAGAGGTTGCTGGCGTAACCCAGCAGCACCAGGCCGGCGATCAGCTTGACCATGCTGCGACGCAGCATCATGTACAGGCCGGCCGCATAAAGCGCGCCGATCACGATCGCCAGCGCCACTTCCACCCTATTCCTCCTCTTCCTCGTCCGCCTCGGCCATCGCAAACACGATGGTCAGCGTCACCCCCACCACCACCAGCAGCACGCCCGTATCAAAGAGCAACACGCTGCTGAGCTTGCCGATGACCGGCAGCTCGGCCGAGGTCCACAGGGCCCGCAGAAAAGGGCTTCCCGCAAACAGACCTGGCAGGCCGCTGGCAAGGGCGAAGAGCAAACCGATGCCGATCAGGCGGAAGGTGCTGCGGCCCAGCGCGTCCCGCGCCCGTGTCACGCTGGTGGCGAAGGCGTAGAGCGCAAACGCCGCCGCGGCCACCAGCCCGCCGACGAAACCGCCGCCCGGCGCGTCGTGGCCGCGCAACAGCAGGAACAGCGAGAACATCAACATGAGAGGAAAAATCAGCCGCGTCGCGACCACCAGAATAATCGAGGTCATGGCCCGTCGCTCCCGTCCCCCGTTTTTCTCCCCGCGCTGCGCCCGGGACGCAACTTGAGCAGGGCGAAAATGCCGATTGCCGCGATGCCGAGCACCGTGATTTCGCCCATGGTGTCAAGGCTGCGGAAGTCGACCAGTATGACGTTGACGACGTTGTGACCGCGACCCAGGGGCTCACTGGCCCCGGCGAACCAGGTCTTCAGCGGTGAGACCAGCGGCAGGTCGGTGATGACCAAAATCATCAGCGTGACCACGGCGCCGGCCAGCCCCGTGACGATGCTGTCCCGTAGAACTGTACGCCGCGGTGAAAGACGTGCCATACCCGGCAAACGATACAGGACGAGGACGAAGAGAATCACGCCCAGGGTCTCGATCGAAAACTGGGTCATGGCCAGGTCCGGCGCTCCGAAGAGCAGGAAAACGATGGCCGTGCCGAAGCCAACCACGCCCAGGGACACGACCAGAGCCAACAGGGAATTGGCGTGCATCACGCTGGCCAGCCCCGCCAGAATCACCAGCACCAGGATGAATTCGTGTAAACGCAGGTCCGACAGACGAAGCAAGAGGTCGGATGGCAGTCCCGGGCCGCCGCGCAGCGCCCAGGTCAGGGCCAGCAGCAGCAGCCACGCGCCCACTATCCACAACACGTAGGAGCGAAGACGCCCGTTTTGCTGCAGCGCCGTCACCCGTTCGGCAAATCGCGGCAGCCCCTCTACCAGTCGCCGGAAAGCGCGCTCCGGCCCCAGGCGCCCCCCCTGGTCCAGCCAGTGCAGCCAGGGCTCAAACTGCATGCGGCGCCGGTAGAGCGTGACTCCGGCGGCAATGGTCAGCGCGCTCAGCAACAACATCGGCGTCACGCTGCCCGGCAGCACGAAGAGATGGATCGTCACCGGCGCGCCGTAAATGGCCCGCGCGGCTGCGCCGGCCAGCGTCGCCGTGACTTCCGGCAAGAGACCCAGCGCCAGGCCCAGCGCGCCCGGCACCAGCGCCGCCAGCCACAAGGGTACGGCCGGCGCGTGAAAGCTTTCAAAACGCAGCGACGTGCCGGCGAAGATTCGCAGCGTCATTTGCTGGGCCACCACCACAAAGGCGACGTTGCCCGCCAGCAGCAACAGGGTCAGAAGCCAGACGCTGCCGCCACTGAAGAGCGCCGCCTCGTAAATGAACTCCTTGGCCGCGAAGCCCGCCAGCAGGGGAATCCCGGCCATGGACAGGCCCGCCAGCCCGGCCGCCAGCGCGCTGGTCGGCAGGGCGCCGGCCAGACCGCGCAGCCGCCTCATGTCACGCGTGCCGGTGGCGTGGTCGATGGCGCCCGCCACCATGAACAACGCGCCCTTGAAGAGCGCGTGCGCCAGCAGATAAAGCGCCGCCGCCTCCGTCGCCAGTTTTGTGCCAAGTCCCAGCAAGGTCACCAGCAGGCCCAGCGAACTCACCGTCGAGTAGGCCAGCATGCGCTTCATGTCGTCCTGCTTCAGCGACAGCCAGCCGCCCAGCAGCAGCGTCACCAGGCCGGTGACCATGAAGATCAGGCTCCACTCGCTCGTGCCGCCCAGGGCCGGGCTCAACCGCGCCAGCAAATACACGCCGGCCTTGACCATGGTGGCCGAGTGCAGATAGGCGCTGACCGGTGTGGGCGCCACCATGGCGCCCGGCAACCAGAAGTGGAAGGGGAACTGGGCCGACTTGCTGGCCGCGCCCAGCCACAGCAGCAGCAGGATCGGCAGGTAGAGCGAGCTTTCCTGCAGGGCGCCGGCCTGCGCCGACAGTTCCGCGATTTCCCAGGTGCCGCCGACCATGCCGATGAGCACGAAGCCGGCCAGCAGCGCCAGCCCGCCGCCGCCGGTGACGAACAGGGCCTGCAGGGCCGCCGCGCGCGAACGCTCCTCCTGGAAGTGCCAGCCGATCAACAGGAAGGAGGTGATGCTGGTCAATTCCCAGAAAATGAAGAGCGCGATCAGGTTGTCCGCCAGCACCAGACCCAGCATCGAGGCCATGAAGGCCAGCAGCAGCGCGTAAAGCCGCCCGGCCTGCGCCTGGCCCTGCATGTAAGCGCCGGCGTAGAACAGAATGAGCGCGCCGACGCCGCTGATGATCAGCGCCATCAGCAGCGACAGGCCGTCCAGACGGAAGGTCAGGGCGACGCCGGGTAGCGGCGACCAGGGCCAGCGCTCCACAACGCCCGGCCCCAGCGCCATTTCCGCCTGATTGAGCAGCCAGACGAAGATTCCCGCCGGCAGCAGCGCCGCGATGGCGCCCGCCTGGCGCGCTACGTGCCGCGCCACCAGGGGCGCCAGAAACGCTAGCACAAAGGCGGCCAGCACAGCGTTCAACATGGCGTACTCCGACCGCAGCAACCGGGCGCGGGCAGGAATGAGGAAGGCGTCATCAGCGACATTTCACGGGACACGGCGCGATTATAGCAGCATTGCCCCGCAGCCCCATCGCAGCGGGTCCAGTGAAGCGGCATCCCTGCCGGAAACGCTGCGTAGCAATTGTCCGGCACAGGTCGCAGGGCTGATCGACCCGCATGACGCGCTCTCGCTCAAAAAAAGGCTTTGGGAGCCGGACCAAAAAGCCTGTACAATCGGGGTGGACGACGATCTTCCGGGGAGGATGCGATGAAGCTCAAATGGTACGGCCAGGCCTGCTTCCTGATTACCGCCGACGACGGCACGACGATCGTGACCGACCCCTACACGCCGGAAACCGCCGGCTACTGCCCGGTGCAGGAAACGCCCGATATCGTCATCCGCTCCTCCGACAACGATGACTTCCACTGCCGCGCCGATCTCGTCCCAGGCGAGCCGGAGGTGCTCACCGCGCTGGACGTGGCCCGCGCCGGCGGCGAGCAGGACTCGCACGGCATCACCTTCCATTGCATCGAAGCCATGGAAGCGCTCAATCACCGCTTTCACGACCCCGACCAGAACGGCATGTACCGCTTCGAGGTCGACGGCGTCAGCATCGGCCACATGGGCGACGTCGGCAACCCGCTGACGGATGCACAGATCGACTTTTTCCGCGATCTCGACGTCCTGCTGGCCCTCACCGGCGGCCACCCCACCATCGAGCTCGACGAACTGATGACCGTGATTCGGGTGGCGCAGCCGAAACTGGTGGTGCCGATGCACTTCCGCACGCTCAGCTACCGCCCGCGCGGCATCTACTGGATTTCCAGCTTCCTCGAGCTCTTCAACGAGGAGGAGGAGGTCGACTTCGCCCTCGATTACGAGGCCGTCATCACCCAGGGCTCCCTGCCCGACAGCACCCGCGTCCTCGTGCTGGACTATGTGAAGTAACGCGAAACTACAACGCTGTCGATGCCTGCCAGAATCTCCGCAAATCAATTGATTTAAAGCCCCTCTCCCTGAGGAAGGGCTCCCACCAAAGGTGGGAAAGGCTCCCGCGACTCAGCGGGAAAGGGGCCGGGGGGTGAGGGCCCCTACCCCTCAAACAGACTCTCGCCCCGGTGCAGACGCCGCGCCACGCGCCAGGTCTGGCCCTGCGCGCGCACCGTCGGCGCATGGGCCGCCAGATAGCGGGCCGCCGCCACCAGCACGTGCGTGCCTTCCTCGCCCGGCCCCAGCAACTGATACTGCCGCATGGCCGCTTCCACCATCTGGATGGTGTGGAAGTCGCGGTCCTCGCGCAGAAGCAGGCGGCCCAGCATCGCCAGCATCGGACCGGGCTCGCCACCGGCGTGAAAGTACTCCGCCACCAGCGCGCCGGCCTCGTTGACCTGCTGCTGGTTGTTGAGCAGTTCCGGCAGGGCCGCCAGCGCCTCTGCCGCCGATGTCCCGCCCTTCGGCTGCGGCAGACGCGCCGCCGGGATGTTCAGGAAGCGGTCCAGATAGACGCTCATGGCCGCGTCCAGCGCGCCGCGCAGCAACTCGACCGAGGGCGCGCGTCGCAGACCCTGCTCGATGGCGTTGGCGAAGGTGAAGCTGTGCAGCGCCGTGTCCCAGTCGCCGAATTCGTTGCTGGTGTGGAAGCGGGCGATGCGCAGCGCCGCCGCGTAAGAGACCGTCGAGGCCAGTTCCACCATCGACGCGCCTTCGCGCAGGGCCGTCAGCATGGCCTCCAGCGTGGCCGCCGGGTCGTCCTCGAGTATCATGGCGGCCAGTGCCGCGCGGCCCGTCCAGGCCACCCCCCGCCCCGCCGCCAGCGCCTGCGGTAATTGCCCGAAGGCCGTCTCCAGCAGGGTCACCAGGTCAATCGGGTAGCGCCAGGCGTTGTCCTCTTCCATCCGTCGCGCCATCGCCTGGCCCCGCACCAGGCAAGTCAGGGCGGGCGCGGCAAACTCGTCGCCGACGTGGTCCAGCGCCTCGAAGGCCTTGTTGGTGAAGTCCGCCGGATGCCCGACGTCGATGTAGCGGTGGTCGGTCACGGCGGCGAAGAGCATGTCGGCCATTTGCTGGCGCGTGGCGCCGGCCTCCAGCGCCGAGATGACGCAACGCTCCGCGCCCTGCTCGTCGCGCACCTCGACGAACTGCCGCAGCCAGACCTTCAACGTGTCGATGTCGCGGCCGGCGCCGGGCAGCGGCCGGATGGCGAAGCGCGGCGGTTCGCCGTTGACCTCGTTGGCCAGCGCGGACAGGCCCTGATACAGTGCCCGCGGCCGCTCGTTGGCCTCCAGCTGCGGCAGCATGTTTTGCATGCAGGTCAGAATCGTCAGACCCTGACCCCAGCCATCCAGGCGGTTCTCCGTGCCGAAGGCCAGGCCCGTGCGGAAGGGCCCGACCGGATCGTCCTGCGCCTCCTGCAGCAGCACCGCCTTGGCGATGACCAGCGAGAGATTGCGTTCCAGCCCCACGCCCAGCCGTTCGCATTGCCGCGCATGGTCAGATCCATTGGACCGCACGTCGACCCATACGCCGCCGTCCCGCACTTCGACCGGGAAGGCCGGCACGTCGTCGGCCCAGAGGTCGAAGGTGCCGCCGCTGGCCAGATCGAAGCGGGCGTGATGCCAGTGGCAGGTAAGAATGCCGTCGCGCACGGTGCCGCGGTCCAGCGGGAAGCCCATGTGCGGGCAGCGGTTGTCGATCGCGTATACCCGTTCTTCATGCAGGACAAGCGCGAGAGTTTGATCGCCCGCCTGCACGGTCAGTTGACCTGCTCCCTGCAGCTCATCGTAAGCGGCAACCCGCTGCCAGCCGTTCACCGTCCCGTTCATCGTCGTCTTCATCGCCGTCTCCCGTTTTCAGCACCCGCCTGCCTCCAGTGTATCCCGAAAAGCAGGGCTGCGGTTCACCCGGCTGCCTGCGAGAAGCCAAATGCGCCTGCGGCCCTCACCCCCGTTCTCGCTGTATCGTCCCGGCGCCCCGGGCCCGCATTGCGCGCGGCCAGCCACGACGCTACATTTGCAGCCCCATGCCCCGTTACCTGGCCCGTCGTCTGCTCGCCCTGCTGCCCACCCTGCTGGGGGTCTCCATCCTTGTCTTCG
>DAOUIB010000285.1:0-2579 GCA_034428275.1 Anaerolineae bacterium | reverse complement strand
ATCTTCGGCTGGAGCCGTCCGGAACCGCGTCGCAGCCAGACCGCGCCCCGACCGCGCGCGCCTGACAGAAGTTACAGCGATCTGCACGAAGGCGACATTGTGGTGCACGTGGATTACGGCATCGGTCGCTTCGCCGGTCTGCGACGTCGCACCCTGGGCGGCACCGAACGCGAATATCTGCTGGTCGAGTATGAAGGCACGGACATGGTCTTCGTGCCCATCCACCAGGCGGACCGTCTGACGCGCTACATCGGCGCCGACAACCGGACGCCGACGCTCAACAGACTGGGTCGACCCGACTGGGACCGCGTGCGCAGCAAGACGCGCAAGGCCATTCAGGAGGAAGCCAAAGAGCTGCTGGAGCTCTATGCACAGCGCGCGCAGGCACGGCGCGCCGGCTTCAATCCCGACAACGCCTGGCAGCACGAACTGGAGGCCAGTTTCCCCTTCATCGAAACTGAAGACCAGTTGCGCGCCGTGCGGGAAGTCAAGGCTGACATGGAGCGTGACTTCCCGATGGACCGTCTCATTTGCGGAGACGTCGGTTATGGCAAGACCGAGGTCGCCCTGCGCGCCGCCTTCAAGGCCGTGATGGACGGGAAGCAGGTTGCCCTGCTCGTGCCCACGACCGTGCTGGCGCAGCAACACCTGGAGAGCTTCAGCCGGCGTCTGGCGCCTTTCCCGGTCAAGGTGGAAATGCTGTCGCGCTTTCGCACGCGCGAAGAACAGGCCGCGTTGTTACCCAAAATCACCAGCGGCGAGATCGACATTCTCATCGGTACGCATCGTCTCTTGGGGTCTGACGTGGTCTTCGCTGACCTCGGGCTGCTCATCATCGACGAGGAGCAACGCTTCGGCGTCACCCACAAGGAACATTTCAAGCGCCTGCGCACCCAGGTGGACATCCTCACCCTGACGGCCACGCCGATTCCCCGCACACTCTACATGAGCCTGACGGGCGTGCGCGACATCAGCATGATCCAGACCCCGCCCGAGGAACGTCTGCCCGTCATCACGCACACCGGGCAAATCGACGAGCAGCTGATGCGCCAGGCCATCCTGCGCGAACTGGAACGCGGCGGACAGGTCTTTTACGTCCACAATCGCGTGCGTTCCATCGACATGGTGCGCGGCCGACTGGAGCGACTGGTGCCGGAAGCGCGCTGCATCGTCGGCCACGGCCAGATGCACGAACGCAGCCTGGAGAACGTCATGCGCGCCTTTTCGCGTGGCGAGCATGACGTATTGGTCAGCACCTCCATCGTCGAAAACGGCCTCGACATCCCCAACGTCAACACCCTGATCGTCGACCGGGCGGACCGCTTCGGCATGGCCCAGCTGTACCAGATGCGCGGCCGCGTGGGGCGCGGCGCGCGCCAGGCCTGGGCCTATTTCTTTCACGGCGGCACGGGAGACCCGGGCGAGGAAGCCCTGGCGCGGCTGGACATCCTCGCCGAAAACAGCGAACTTGGCGCCGGCCTGCAAATCGCCATGCGCGACTTGGAGTTGCGCGGCGCCGGCGACATCCTAAGCCACCGCCAGACCGGACAGGTATCCGCCGTCGGTCTGCAACTTTACACGCGCATGCTCTCGGAGGCGGTGCGCGGCATGAAAGAGGGCTCGCAGCCCCGCGATGAGACGGGAGCTGCGCGCCTGGCGATCGATTTGCCGCTGCCAGCCTATTTGCCCGCCGCCTGGGTCCACGAAATGGAATTGCGCCTGCAGATTTACCGGCGCGTCGCCGGCCTGACCCAAAAGGGCGAGGTGATGCAGATTCGCGAGGAATTGCGCGACCGTTTTGGCGCGCTGCCCGCGGCCGTGGTCAATCTTCTTTACCAGATTGAGGTCAAACTGCTGGGACAGTCAGCGGGGGCGACGGCTATCACGCTGCGCAACGATGAACTGGCGATTCGCCTGCCCTGGCTTCCCACCGTCAACCGGGACCAATTGCAGCAGGCGCTCGGAAAACAGTTTCGCGTCACGCGCACGGCGGTCGAAAGGGACGTTGACGTCGGGCAGGAAGACTGGCAGCCGTTCTTGCAACAGCTGCTGGAAAGGCTGGCCCGACTACGGCCGGGCAAAAGAGACTAACGCTCAGGACCGCTTCTGCGCCCGACGCTGAAACGCTTCCGTCGGTCGGTAGTGACGCGCGTCCGGGTGTTCCGCGCCGACCAGGCTGAGCAGGACCCTTTGCTCCCCGTCCCGCAGGAAATACACCAGGCAGGTCTGACCGGGACGAAGGCGCGGCATCGGGGTCAGACGCCGCTGAAAGCGGACTGCCTCGCCATTTGCCGCCCGCATGACCAGCGGCCTCCAGAAAAACAGGCCGGCCACCGGGTTTGAGTCGCTGTCCAGTTCGGCGAATTCCAGCGGGGTGCGGGCATAGCGTCGGGCGCGCCACAGGGCCGGCACCAGCAAGAGAAGCAGCACCAGCAACGCGACCAGGGCGAAACCGCGCAGGGAAAACGCCGCCACTCGGGGCCCCAGAATTATCACAAGAGGCGCCAGCAGGACCAGCAGAACGGACAGCGGTTGGGTGACGGTGGCCAGCCATTGCGCGCCCGCCAGACGACCAGATC
>DAOUIB010000284.1:0-2656 GCA_034428275.1 Anaerolineae bacterium | reverse complement strand
GCCTGGCGACGAGCGGCGCGCCCGTCAGCTGGCGTCGATGACCCGCGACGCCGGTCTGCAGGTGAGCGCTTACGGTTCCTACTACCGTCTGCGCGATGAGGCGGAGGAAGATGCGCCCTTTGAAGCCGTGCTGGCGACGGCCCTGGCGCTGGGCGCGCCGGTCATCCGCGTCTGGGCCGGTGACGCCGGGCCGGATTCGACGGCGCCGGCAGAACGCGAGCGCATTGTGGAACGGGCGCGGCGCATCTGCGCCATGGCGGGCGCCGCGGGGACGAGGGTGGACTTCGAATTTCATCGCAACACCCTGACGGAGACCAGCGCGATGGCCGCGCTGCTGCTGCGGCAGGTAGAAGCGGCGGGCGTCTACTGGCAACCGCGAAACGGCTGGCTGCCGCGGGAGAATCTGCTGGCGCTCGAAGTGGTGTCGCCCTGGCTGGGCAACGTGCACTGCTTCCACTGGTGGCCCACGTCGCGGGATCGCCTGCCGCTGCGGGATGGTACGGCGGACTGGCGGCTTTATCTGGACCGGCTGGCGGCGCTGCCAGGCGAGCGACAGGTCTCGCTGGAGTTCGTGCGCGACAATTCACCGGAACAATTCCTGCGCGATGCGGCCACGCTGCGCGCCTGGCTGGCGCGATACGCATGAGCGACTGGAGCGAAGATTTCGTAGACGCGCTGGCCCGGACGGAAAGCGGACCGGAGCTGTTCAACCAGTACGCTGCAACGTCGATGCACAATGCAACCAGGCGCGCCAACCTGGGTCGCTATCTGCGCGACATGGAGCGGCGGCGGCCGGAAGCGTTGCTGCTCTTCGAAGCGCCGGGCTATCGCGGCTGCCGCCTGACCGGCATCCCGGTGACCAGCCGGCGCGTGCTGCTGGAGGGCCTGCCGGGCCTGGGACTCTTCGGTCGTGTGCGGGGCTATGCGGACGTGCCGGAGGCGGGATTCGAGCGGATACAGGGCGAACAGAGCGCGACGATTCTCTGGCGCGCTCTCGCCGACCTGGGCGTCGCGCCGCTGATCTGGAACAGCGTGCCCTTTCACCCCCATCGGGCGGGGCGGGCCCTGAGCAACCGTGCGCCGCGCGCCATCGAACTGGCGCAGGGTCGCGACTTTCTGCGCGAGCTGCTGGCGAACTTCAGACCGCGTACGCTGGTGGCGGTCGGTCGTTCGGCGCAGGGCAGTCTGGCGGCGCTGGGGCTGGAGCATCACGCGCTGCGACACCCGGCGCATGGCGGCAGCGGCGAATTCGTCGCCGGCTTGCGGGCGCTGTATGAGGAATCAGGGCCGTCAGTCAAGTAGCCGGTCTGTCTGTTGCCGTGTTACACTGAGGTCATTCGAGGCAGGCGCCCGCGCGTCACGTACGCGCCCGGCGCAGAAAGGGACCCTCCCATGAGCGCAGGAAAACAAAAGGCCTGTCCAGGGGAAGATTGTGCCGGTCTGGCAACAGAGGCCGACCTGCCTGACGGGCGCGGGGAATTGAAAGCAGCAACAACGGCGTTGCGTGATGATATACGGTTGCTGGAGCGTTCCCTCAAGGTCTGGCTCATCACTGCAGCCGTTATTCAGGGCTTTCTCAACGCGCTGATCAGGCACCTCATTTGGTCAGGCGCATAGTCCGCTGCATTTGCCGGGGCGTCTAAATCTGCCAGCTGGCGTTCCTGCGCTTCGAGAAACCGGTCGGGGCGCTTCTTCCCTTCTGGCCGAAAGTGAGTTGTCCGCGCCTAGCCCTTGACGCCGGTGAGCGCGATGCCCTCGATGATGTAGCGCTGGAAGATGATGACGATTGTCAGCAGGGGCAGCAGCGAGAGCGTGGCGCCGGTCATGACCAGGTGCCAGTCCGCCGTGAACTCGCTGGAGAAGAACTGCAGGCCGACGGGCAGCGTGAACATGTCCAACGCGGATGTGACGATCAGCGGCCAGATGAAGGCGTTCCAGTTGCCGAGGAAATTGAAGATGCACAGCGCGCCGACGGCGGCCATGCTGAGCGGCAGGGCGATGCGCCAGTAGAGGCCGAATTCGCTGACGCCGTCGATGCGGCCGGCGTCGAGCAACTCGTCGGGCACACCCTGCATGAACTGGCGCATGAGGAAGATGCCGGCGGCGGTGATGACGCCGGGAAAGGCGATGCCCCAGTAAGTGTCGACCCAGGTGCTGCCGATCGGCGGATTCACCGACATGATGTACCAGGGGATGATCAGCATCTCGGTGGGCACCATAAGCGAACCGAGAAAGGCGATGAAAATCACGCGCTTGCCCGGGAACTGGTACTTGGCGAAGGCGAAGCCGGCGATCGAATCGAAGAAGGCCACGCTGACCGTGCTGAAGATGGCGACGATGAAGGAGTTGACGTACCAGCGCGGCAGGGCGGTCTCGGTCAGGACGAAAGTGTAGTTTTCCAGAGTCGCATTGTTCGGAAAAAAGTTCGGAAAGAGTATTTCCTCGGAGGTCTTGAATGAGGTGGCGATCATCCACAGAAAGGGCACGATCATGGTGATGGCCAGCAGCGTGAGCAGTCCATAGGCGAGGACCCTGACGGCCAGGTCGCCGTTACTACCTGCCGGACTGGCCTGTTGCAGTGGCAGGGCGGGTTGCGCGCGCTCGACGCTGCTCATCGTTTCCCCTCCCTCAACTGGTGCGGCGCGTGGTGACGCGC
>DAOUIB010000283.1:0-7220 GCA_034428275.1 Anaerolineae bacterium | reverse complement strand
GCGATGCCCATGGTTTCGGCCGCGGCCTCCACGCGCCTTTGTTGTTCCTGACGCGGCACCTTCTTCAGCTTCAGGGGGTAGGCGATGTTGCCGAATACCGTCATGTGGGGGTAGAGCGCGTAGCTTTGGAAGACCATGCCGATGTTGCGGTCTCTTGGCTGCAACTGGTTGACGATCCTGTCGCCAAAGCGGATGGTCCCGGTCGTGGGCCGGTAGATACCCGCCATCATCAGCAGGGTCGTGGTCTTGCCGCAACCGGAAGGGCCGAGGAAGGCGACGAATTCGCCGTCGCGGATGTCAAGATCGAGGGCTTCAACGCCGACGACGTCGCCGAATTTCTTGGAGAGGTTGCTCAGTTCAACTTCCATGTCAGACCCCTCAGGAACTGCCCTTGGTCCCGCCCGCGTAGATGTTCAGCAGGTATTCCTGGGCGAATACAAAGAATATGAAGATCGGAATCAATTGAAACAGGCCCACGGCCGCCACCTGGTTCCAGTCCACCGGCGCGGTCTCATCGATCAGTTCATTCAGGAAGACCGGCAGGTTCACGGTGCCGGCGCCGATACTGTAGGTCTGCGGGATGAGGAAGGCGTTCCAGCCGCCAATGAAGGCGAAAATACCCAGAGCCAGCAAACCCGGGCGAATCTGTGGCAGGACGATCTCGCGGTACACGCGCCAGCGCGACGCGCCGTCGATGAGAGCGGAACGCTCCATGTCCCAGGGAATGTGGTCGAAAAAGCCCTTCATCAGCCAGATGCCCAGCGGCAGGTCAAAGGCGACCATCACGAGGGTGATGCCGCCCAGGGTGTTGAAGCCGATGAGTTCGCCGATCAGCGGCAGGTTGCCCAGGTTGAGCAGTATGAAGAAGATCGGGATCAGCAGGGTGACCGCGGGAAAGCCGTGCAGGATTAGTGTGAAGGAGAGAAAGAACTTGCGGCCGGCGAAACTCATGCGCGACAGCGCGTAGCCGGCCATCGAAGAGACCAGCAAGACAACGGCCGTCATGAAGACCGCCAGCAAAAAGGAATTGAGGGTCACCTGCCAGATGCTGAACTCCAGACCGGCGATGTCCTCGCCGATCAGAAAGTCCCAGTTCTCCAGGGTCAGGCCGCCGATGTTCCCCTGGCCATCCAGCGGCAGGATTCCGCGCGTGCGGTAGGAAAAGGTGGCGATGATGAGCCACAGATAACCGACCACCATGGGCACGAGCGCGACGGCCAGCAGGATATAGGGCAGGGTGCGGCCAGGCCAGTAGATGGAAAGGGCGGCGATGACCAGCGCAACCACCAGGCCCGTGACAATGGCCGAACTGTCGGTACCGGGTTGCAGGGCGACGCGCACCGTGAGTTGGTCCTGCTCCCCGTCGCGGTAATAGCGCAACCTGAAGGGGTCGTCATCCTCGGCCTGGTAAACGCGCTGGTTGAGCTCCGCCAGAGTCACCTGGTCGCGTCGGATGGCGGTAATGAGGTCTCCGGGCCGGAGGCCCGCCTGCTCGGCAGCGCCACCGGCTTCCAGGGCTTCAACCAGAATCCCTTCATCGGTCTGGCGCGCGCTGAACTGCAGTGAAGGTCTGGGCGCGAAGGGGCCGGCGTTCAGAAGGGCCTGGGCGCCGACCACCAGGGCATAGACCGCAGTGACTGCCACCAGCGCCAGAAGCAATGCCTTGTGGCGCTCTTTCATGTTGCGCACGGCCGTCCCTGCGGCCAGATAGCCGGCGATGGGCAGCAGCACGATGAACAGCCGCGAAAGCGTGATCGTAAGGGTCTCTTCCACAAGGGTCGAGGCGATCAGGGGACGCAACAGGGACTGGAAAATGAAGGCCAGCAGTGCCATGCCGAGCGCCGCCAGCAGTCCGTTGCGCAGGGCCAGCAGCAATCGACCCGTCATTGAGTCGCCGCCGCTGACTGCCGGCAGGTCGACTGCCGCCATCACAGCACCTCAATCCTGGGTTCGGCGACGAGCTCGTCGAACCTGAAGACCCGCATGTAGACGACGGCGAGGATGACGCCGACGATGACCAGCACGACGGCAAAGGCCGAACCGTAGCCCCACTGGGTATTGCCGAAGTAATTGGACAGGGCGCGATGAAATGCCGTCAGCGCCCAGACTTCGGTGCGATACAGTCCGGGTCCGCCGTCGGTCAGCAGCAGGATCTGCTCGAAAGAGGTGAGCAGGGAGAGGCTCTGGTAGGTGACGACAAAGAGCAGGGGCCAGCGCAGCAGCGGCAAAATGACGTGGCGAATGCGCTGCAGGTAGGTGGAGCCATCGACAAGGGAGGCATTCATCAGGTCGGCAGGGATCGATTCAATCGCCGACGTGAAGATGATCATGCCAAAGGAGATGCCGATGAAGCCATTGACCAGGATCACGAAAACCCAGGGGTTTTCCGAGCCATAGTTCCAGGTGGGCCAGCCCAGGGCGGTGTTGACCTGATTGATGATGCCAAAGGGCGCCTCGGCCATCATCCGCCGCCAGATCAGAATGTAGACGGTCGAGGTGGTGATGCGCGGCAGAATCCAGAGCGCGCGGAAAACGAAACCGGCGCGTCGGTTGATGTGCGCCGTCAGCAGGGAAACGACGAGCGCCGCCGTGACGTTAAACAGCGCAAGGGTGAAGAGGACGTAGAAAATGGTGTTGAAGAAAATCTTTTTGGCAAACTGGTCGTTCAGCAGGGTATGAAAGTTGCGCAACCCGACGAATTCCATCTCCGCCAGGTTGGAAGTGAAGTTGGCGCTGGCCAGGTTGGTCAGGCTCAGGTAGAGCACGATCAGCACGGGCAGGAAGAAGAACAACAGCACCAGCAGACCTGCCGGCGCCATGAAGCCGTAGGCGGTCAGATTGGCCTGCAACGCCCGTCTGCGGCTGCGGGCCCGGGATGGCGCGGGAGCGAGGGCAGCCTCAGCCGCCCCCGCTCCGCTCTCTTGCTGTGACATTCGGTCGAACTAGCGGACGGTGATGCCGTCGCCCAGTTCGTTCGTCATCTGCGCGATGGCGATATCCACCGCGCCCTCAGGCGTCGCCTCACCGGTCTCGACCGCCTGGATGCCCACAAAGTAGGCGTTGGACCAGGCGTTCCAGCCAGGATGGTTGGGCAGCGCTGTGGTGTGGTCCAGCATGTAGTGGGCGCCGCTCAACAGACGGTTGTTCTGGTAGGCCTCCGATTCCAGTTGGGCATTCAAAATGCCGAGGTGGAAACTGTCGATGGCATGCTTGTTGTTGTGTTCCGCCGTGGTGATGGCGGCGATCAGCGCCAGGGCCACGTCCGGGTTTTCGCTGCCGCTGCTGATCATGTAGGTCAGCGGATGGGTCAGCGTGATGGCCGAGCCAGTGCCCATCGCCGGGATCAGGGTCAGGCCGATGTTCTCAAAGAGGTACTCGTCTCCGCCCTGGTCGGCGACGTAGTTGATCGCCCAGTTGGGCCAGTTCCAGGTGCCGCCGGCGGCGAAGAGCACCGTGTCGGCCTGGGCCACGGTCGGGTGCCAGACCTCGTTCCAGTCGACGCCGATGAGATCGGAACGCATGACGCCGGCCTCGGTGAGGCCCCCCAGCAGTTCATAGGTGGCCAGCAGCGCAGCGCCGTCGACGACCAGGCCGCCCATGTCATCCAGCACGGCTCCACCGTTGCCGTAGTAGTAGTAGAGGAAGTCCGGGCCGTTGCTGGGGCGGTGCCAGAAGCCGTTGCCCTCGTCGACAACGCCCTCGTCGATCGCTTCCTGGGCGGTGGCGATCATGTCGGCGAAGGTGAACTCACCGGCCACGACGCGGTCCGGCAAGGATTCAATGTCATCCTCGCTCCAGCCCAGGTCGCGCAGCAGCAACTTGCTGTAGAAAACGGGGCGCGCCTCGGCATCCTGGGGAATGCCGTAGATGGTGTCGCCCAGCTTGTGCGAATCCCACAGGCTGGAGACGATATCCTCAAACTCGGCGTGCATGCCGATCATGTCATCCAGCGGGATGATGAGGCCGGCAGTCGCCCAGGCGCCAATGTCCTCATGGCCGCTAAGGATGATATCCGGCGCTTCACCGGCCTCGGAGGCAAGCACAAATTCCTGCTTGTAGTCGCCCCAGCCGGCGTTGTCCTGAATGAGGTTCAGGTCGATGGCGATTCCAAGGGCCGCCTCCACCTGTTCCTCAACTTCGGCGAAACTGTTGCAGCGCCAGTCCTCTTCCGGCGGGCTGGCCTTGCAACGAACGGTGATGCCCACTGCGTCCTGGGCCTGCACACCGGCGACTGCGGTGAGCAGCAGGAGCGCAAGGACTACGAGCAAACTGCGACGAAACATCACATCTCCTCCTGAACATCTTGCAATACTTCGATCTCCGGGTTGTATGCGCCTGCGAGCCGGCAAGCCGGCATCGCACCTGGAAATGCATTGTGAGCAGAACATAACATAACTTTAACATTTCCACAAAAGGAACGGCCGCAACCGACGACCCTGGCGGCAATTGCTGCACAGAAGTCCGAACCCTGGCGCGTCAGGGAGGCCCGTACTCTGCTACCATTGTCGGGGACGAGACAAATACAGGGTCCGCATGGGCAGGCGGGCGATTCAAAAAATGAAGATAACCAATATTCGCACGACGCCGCTATGGCTCCCCTACCGCCAGCTCTACCACTGGGGTCAAGACACGCTAAAGGGCGCGAGAACAGTTTTGCTGGAGGTGGAGACCGACGAGGGCCTCACCGGCATTGGCGAGACCTTGCTCTGGGGACCGGAAGGGGCCGAACTTGGCATCCTGCGCGGCGCGATTCCCCTCTTCATCGGGGAATCCCCCTTCAACATCCAGCGACTGCTTGATCGCGCCTTCAGGCGAAGCTCTCTCGTTCAGACACCGCGGTATGCCAACCAGGTGTTCGCCGGCCTCGAAATGGCCCTGTGGGACCTCATCGGCAAGGCCGCGGGGCAGCCGGTCCACCGGCTAATGGGCGGCCCTGTCCACGAGTACATCCAGTATTTCGGCTTTGTGCAGGGGGAGACTCCAGGGGAGTTGGGCTCCGATGCCCGTCGCGCCGTCGCCGACGGCTTCGAAGTGATTTATGCCAAGATCGGGCGTGGCGAAGACCTGGACCTTGAGATAGTCGCCGCCGTCCGGGAGGGTATAGGCGACCGTCGACTGCGGCTCGATGCCAACGAGAATTGGGACACGCTCACGGCAATTCGAATGATCAACAGGATCGCGCCATTCAAACCCGAGTTCATCGAGCAGCCGACGCCGAGCCACAGCATTGAGGCCCTGGCCCACGTAAAGGCGTCGGTAGACGTCCCCGTCGCCGCCGACCAGTCTGTATACACCATTGCGGACGTTTATGAGGTCTGCAGGCAGCGGGCGGCCGACGTGATCGTTCTGGGCCTTCACGAAACGGGCGGCTTGCTGGGCCTCAGGAAAGCGGCGGCCGTAGCCGAGGCGGTCGGCATCAACATCTGTGTTCACGGAGTCTTCGAGTCCGGGATCACTACCTGCGCGTCGAACCAGGTGCTATCCACCATCCCCAACCTGGACGACGGCAACCAGATCATGTGTCAGCTGCTCAAAAAGGACATCGTCTCCTCCCCGGACCTGACCCCGACGAAAGGAAAGCTGGGAGTCTTGCAGGGACCAGGGCTCGGCTTCGAACTTGACCATGATGAGGTAGCCCGCGCCGCCGAACGTTTCAGCCGGGGCGAGGGAAACTGAAGCGCATGAATGGCGTTTGGTCGTTCCACTGCCCGCTGAACGCAGCTTCCGACAGGGTATTCTGTCAGGCTGGACAGGTCGGCAAAACTGACCCTGCACTGCTGTGCAGGACCCTGCCCTGATGCCGGTCATGGAGCCTGCCTTGACATCGCCGTGAGGAACGCTACACTCGAAACGCTTCCTGCCCCATTCGTCTAGCGGCCCAGGACGTGGCCCTCTCAAGGCCAAAACAGGGGTTCGAGTCCCCTATGGGGCACTTAAACGCTCACGGTAGTGGGCGTTTTCGTTTGGGGATCATTCCACGCGAGTTGGCATTTCCACCATTTCCAGCGTGATGTCGTCGGGGTCACGAAAATAGCAGGTGTAGCCACCTCTGTTTATGCCGCTGGTGATGGCATTGGGCGGGGAATTGAAGTGCACGCCGGCGGCCAGCAGGCGCTCGTAGTCGTCGTGAATGTCGCTGACTTCGAAGGCCATGTGCGCCGTTCCCGGCCGGCAAATGGCCGTGTTCGTCGCATCGCAGTCCGGATGGACGTATTCCACCAGCTCCAGCAGGTGGCCCGAGCGCGAGGCCGGCATGCCGTCAATGGTCAGTTGAGCGACCTTGAGGTGAGCGTTTTCGTAACCGACCAGGCGCGCGGTGTATTCGTTGGCCTGTTCCTGGCGGTGCACCAGACGCATGCCCAGCAGGTCACGATAAAAGGCGACCGATCGTTCAAGGTCGCTCACAGTGAAGCTGAAGTGCCAGCAAGCCTTGAGCATGAGGTCTCCGTCCCCGCCGCTGACGTCTGGCAGGACGCCGCTGCGGCCATTATGATGTTGCCGTCAGGTATAGCACAATCCGGCAAAATGGCGATGAGGTCCTGCCACGCCAGTGGCGCCGGGAACAGGGAGCCCATGGCAGCCAACGTCATCGACTCAATCCTGTTTGGCGGTCTGTTCGGCTCCGCGCGCATGCGCGCGCTCTTTGAAGAACGCGCGTTGCTGCAACGCTGGCTGGATTACGAGGCGGCCCTGGCGCGGGCCCAGGCGAGCCTTGGGCTGGTCCCAATGGAGGCGGCGGCCGAGATTACTCGCCAGGCGCGGGCGGAACACTTTGACCTGAAGGCCATCCGCGAGGGCATCGACCGCACGGTCCATCCCCTGGTGCCGCTGATCTGGCAGCTTGCCGGGCGCTGTGAAGGCGATGCCGGACGCTGGGTGCATTGGGGGGCGACCACCCAGGACGTGATGGACACCGCAACCGTCCTGCAATTGCGCGATGCGCTGGCGCTCATTGATGAGACCACTGCTGAAATCGCCGGCATCCTGGCGGACCTCGCGGAGCGTCACCGGGCCACGCCAATGGCCGGCCGCACGCATGGGCAGCAGGCCCTGCCGATCACCTTCGGTTTCAAGGTCGCAGGCTGGCTGGCGGAACTGACGCGCCACCGTGGTCGGCTGCAGCGGGCGCGCGAGGGGGCGCTCGTGGGCCAGTTCGGCGGGGCGGTGGGAACCCTGGCCGGCATGGGGGAGGGCAACGTGGACGCCCTGGCCGTCCAGCG
>DAOUIB010000282.1:0-4045 GCA_034428275.1 Anaerolineae bacterium | reverse complement strand
GGGGCCGCGATCCAGGCGCCGTCGGCCCACAACCGGCAGCCCTGGCGCTTCGTCGTGCTGCAGGAGGAGGACGACCGGGCCGGTCTGGCGCGGGCCATGGGCGAGCGCTTGCGCCAGGACCTGCAGGCCGACGGCGTCCCCGCGGCGGTCATCGAGGCGGACGCGGGTCGCTCTTTCGAACGCATGACCGGCGCGCCCGTGCTGATTCTGCTCTGCCTGAGCATGCGCGACATGGACGATTATCCCGACGCGCAGCGCAGCGCTGCCGAACGCACCATGGCGGTGCAGGGTACGGCCATGGCCGGGCAGAACCTCCTGCTGGCGGCGCATGCCCTGGGTCTGGGCGCCTGCTGGATGTGCGCGCCGCTCTTTTGCCCGGAGGTGGTGGTCGACGCCCTGCAGTTGCCGGCGGACTGGCAGCCCCAGGGCCTCGTCACCCTGGGGTGGCCGGCGCAGACGCGCAGCAGGGGCCGCCGCCCCCTCGACGAGGTGCTGCTGTGGCGCTAGACGGGCCGGTCGTGTGTCTGGCGGGCGGCGTCGGCGGTTCGCGTCTGGCGCATGGCCTGGCGCAGGTGCTTGCGCCCGGGCAGTTGACCGTGATCGTCAATACCGCCGACGACTTTCGCCATTACGGCCTGCGCGTTTGCCCGGACCTGGATACGGTCATGTACAACCTGGCGGGTCTGGCCGACCGGCAACGCGGCTGGGGGCTGCGGGACGACAGCGGCAACATGCTGCGGGCCCTGCGACGCCTGGGCGAGGAGGGCTGGTTTCAGCTGGGGGACCAGGACCTGGCGACGCATGTCTTGCGCAGCCACTGGCTGGCGCGCGGCCTGCGCCTGACGGAGGTCACGGCGCGCCTGACGGCCGCGCTGGGGGTGGAGCAGACCCTGCTGCCGATGTGCGACGAGCCCGTCGCCACCATGGTGCAGACCCGCGCGAGCGGCGAACTGGACTTCCAGACCTGGTTCGTGCGTGAGCGCTGGCGGCCCGCCGTGCGCTCGTTGCGTCTGGCCGGCATTCGCCGGGCGCGGATGACGGCTGAAGTCAGCGACGCTCTCGCCAGGGCGACACTGGTGTTGCTGGCGCCCTCCAACCCCTGGCTGTCGATCCTGCCGATCCTGGCCGTGCCGGGGCTCAGGGCGGCCCTGCGCCAGTCGACTGCGCCCGTCGTGGCCGTCACGCCCGTCATCCGCGGCGCGGCCCTCAAGGGCCCGGCGGCCCGCCTGATGGGCGATTTCGGCCTGGCGCCGGCGGCAGCGACGGTTTGCGCCCTGTATGGCGATATTCTCGACGCTTTCGTGTATGATGAACGCGACGCGGTGCCGCCGCCCGCCGGCCTGCGCCTGCTGGGCGCGGACACCGTGATGGACAACGAAGACGCGCGCGCGCGCCTGGCGCGGGAAATCCTTGACTGGACCGCCACCTGGCGCCCGCCGCCCGTCCCTGAAAGGGAATAGTCATGAGTACCTGGGCAATTGTGCCCGTCAAGCCGCTGCGGCGCGCCAAGAGCCGCCTGGCGGACGTCTTGTCGCCGGAGCAGCGACGGCTGCTGGCCGAACGCATGTTGCGCCACGTCCTGCAGGTCGTGCAAAACGCGCCGCAAATCCTCGGCACCCTGGTCATCAGTCGCGACAGCGAAGCCCTGGCGATCGCGCGCGAATACGGGCTGCGCACCGTGCAGGAAGCCGGTTCGCCGGAGTTGAACGCCGCGCTGGGGCGGGCCACGCAGGTCGTCGCCGGCTGGGGCGGCGATTCGGTGCTGGTGTTGCCGGCCGATTTGCCGCTGCTGGAAGCGAAAGACCTCGGCGCCCTCATCGACCGCGGCAGCGAAGGCCCCTGTGTGGTGATCGCCACCGACGCGCAGCGCGACGGCACCAATGCCCTGTTCATGCGCCCGCCGGGCGTCATCGGTTACGCCTATGGCGAGGGCAGTTTTTCGCGGCACCGTCAACTGGCGCACGCCGCCGACATTCGGCTGCGGGAATACCACTCCAACACCCTGGCGCTGGACATCGACGTGGCGGACGACCTGCAGCAGTACTACCGCTACATGGAGGAAATGCCCTCGCTGGCCCGGGAAGGAAGCGTGCATGAGTGAGCGCGTGGCGCTCTACCTGCAGGACGCGCACGACCTGCAGGATGCGATACGTTACGTGCGCTACGCGGAAGCGGCCGGCTTTGAAGCGGTCTGGCAGGCCGAGAGCCGCCTGGTGCGCGACGCGATCGTGCCCATGGCGGCCTTCGCGGCCACCACCGAACGCATCCGCATCGGTTCCGGCGTCATCAACAACTGGACCCGCAACGCGGCGGTGATCGCCGCCACCTTCCTCACGCTCGACGACCTGGCCCCGGACCGCATCATTTGCGGCATCGGCGCCTGGTGGGACCCGCTGGCGAGCAAGGTTGGAATCCGGCGCAGGAAGAACCTCAGGGCCATGCGCGAGGTGGTGGAGACGGTGCGCAGGCTGCTGGCGCGGGAACGCGTCACTTACGCCGGCGAATTCGTGCAACTCGACGAAGTGGAACTGGACGTGGTGCACGGACGGAAGACGCCGCGCAAGGTGCCGATTTACATCGGCGCCACCGGGCCGCAAATGATGACCCTGACCGGCGAGATCGCCGACGGCGTGGTGCTGAACTACCTCGTGTCGCCGGCCTACAACGAAAGGGCGATGGGGCAACTGGAAAGGGGAGCGCTCGTCGCCGGCCGCCGCCTTGACGACATCGACCGGCCGCAACTGGTCGTTTGTTCCGTGGACCATGACCGGCAGCGGGCCCTGGACAGTTCGCGCAAACTGGTGACGCAGTATCTGGGGCAGCAACCGCACATCATGAAGGCCAGCGGCGTCCGCCAGGAGCTGCTCGACGACATCAACCAGGTGCTCACCTGGCCGGCCACGGAAGAGCAGATCGAAAACGCCATGCGCCTCGTGCCGGATGAGGTGGTGCAGATGGTGACTGCCTCCGGTACGCCGCAGGAAGTGCGCGCGCGGGTGCGCGAGTACGTCGCCGCCGGCGCGACCTGTCCCATCCTCTACCCCCTGGGGCCGGACGTCCAGTTGATGATCGACACCTTCGCCGACGGCTATTCGCGCTGATCTGGCCGGAAGCACAGGGTTTCCGCCGAACATCACGAGAGCCCGCCACTCCACGGGAGAACGGGAAACCGGCGTTCGCCCGCGGCCCGTCGCTGCGACGCGGGCGATTGCGTCCAGGCTCCCTTCCGTTCAGCCATCGGCTGCCGAACGCGCGACACAAACTGCGCTCTTCGCTATACTTCGTAGCCAACGACGGCTGGCAACGAGGATCGGACGACGGGCATGTGGCAGGCCTATCACAGCGTAAGCAGCCTCGATGAAGCGCTGTCCCTGCTGGCGCAGTATGGCGAGCGGGCACGCATTGTCGCGGGCGGCACCGACATGCTCATCGAGCTGGAGCGCGGCCAGCGCCCCGGCGTCGAGGTGCTGGTGGACATCACCCGCGTGCCCGGCCTCGATTCGATCGGGCAGGAAAAGGGTCGCGTCCGGCTCGGTCCGCTGGTCACGCACAATCACGTGGTGGGCAGCGATTTGTTGCGCGAGCTGGCGTTGCCCCTGGTGCAGGCCAGCTGGGAGGTGGGCGCGCCCCAGATTCGCAACCGCGCGACCATCGCCGGCAACCTGATCACGGCCTCCCCGGCCAACGACACCATCACGCCCCTGATGGCGCTGGGCGCCAGGGTCAGGTTGCGCTCGCAGGCCGGCGAGCGCCAGATCGCCCTGGCGGACTTCTACACGGGCCTGCGGCGCACGGCGATGCGACCGGACGAGTTGATGACGGAGATCGAATTCCCGGCCCTGCGGGCGGGGCAACGCGGCATATTTCTGAAACTGGGCCTGCGCCGGGCCCAGGCCATCGCGGTGATCAATCTGGCCATCGTGCTGGACCTGGACGGCGCCCGGGTGAAGCGCGCCTCCATCATGCTGGGCAGCGTGGCGCCGACGATTCTGCGCGCAGAAGATGCGGAGCGGGCCCTGGTCGGCCAGGCTCTGGATGCCGCGAC